>JAYFRN010000002.1 GCA_034925865.1 Oscillospiraceae bacterium
TTTCACCCTCTCAATATTACTTGCCACGTAATACCATTTTACCATAAAAATGCGCAAAAAGCAAGCTCTTTCTCGCTTTTTGCGCATTTTTTATTGATATTTCCCTTCGTATTACTTGCTTTGTTGAAAGTTAGGGTTTAATATGAGATGAAAGCCAATATACCAAAACCTTTTCTCCCTTAAGATGGTAGTTATTTTATAGCCAGTTAATAATTTCTTCTGATCTTCCAGCTAAATTCAAGCAACATAAAGACAAGCCGCGCAATTGCTTGCGCGGCCTCTTTTGTCGCTGATTTTCTACATGGAAATGTAAATGTCTATAACGGTAATATAAAAGTTTCCTCTGATATCGTTTATCCTAAGCGGGGACGCGAAAAAACTTAACAAAGTATATATATTTAATTTTTATTGCTTTTAAGGACGATTTGGTTTAAAATTATTAAAGTTCTTCCCATATCTGTTATCTAAAAATCACAACGGAAAATAATCATTTATTTCTTCTTCGGAAATCTGGCTCCCATATTCGCTCATTTCATATGCCTCCGCATATTCTACCGCCGATCCTCTTTGTTCACCGTACCTTGCGATTAACAAATTACGAAAGCGATCCGCGGATCTCCGGTCACTGCCATTAACGCAATCATATGCGTATTTACTGTCATCGTAATCCTCCGGGATACCCTTCTGCAGTCTGTCAATCCATGGTAAAAAATCAAAGAATTGAGATTTATGGCACGAAACCATCTCAAGCTTTCGGTCTATTACATCATCAATGCTCACCGCGACATTCGGAGAAAATGAATACGGTCTTTTAAAGCTGTCGCTCATATAGAAAATCGCCGGCTGGAATTTTAAAGCCGGAGTATCCGGGCATACATTCGGAATCATTATGAGGTATGAGTTATCCTGTACCAGCTGTGAAGTATAACGATGATCCGGATGGTAATCGTTTGGTCTGTGTGTTATGATAATATCAGGCGCAAAATTGCGTATAATGCGAAGAAGCTCGTCTCTTGTATTCAGATTTACTTCAAGTCTGCCGTCAGGATTGTCGAGAACCAAATAAGTAAGCCCGCCGACAGCCGCCGATGCCTGTGCTTCCGACTTTCTTATTTTAGCCAACGCTTCTCTTTTATAGCTCTGATGGCCTGCGCTTCCGTCAGTAACCGAAACAAATTGCACGGTACAGCCTTCTTTGATATATTTAAGCGCGATGCCTCCGCATCCCCCGTCACAATCATCCGGATGCGCTCCGATAATCAATATTCTTAGTTTCAGCATTTTGATTTCCTCCAAAATATTATACTATATCATACTATTTTACATCAAAATAAAAGCAAGCTTTATTATTAGTGCGTAAATAAAGCCTTTTGATCCAAACTCACAAATATCTATTATCATACCATAAGAACAAAAGGTTGGCAAGCCCGTTTTTATAAAACATCACCTGTATATATTATTAAAACCTCAAGCAGTATTCAGACAAAATTTTATCAGGAGAGCTGAAAAATGAAACCGCAAATCATAAATATAATTAATTTCATAAGAGGCGTAGAACCCAGAGATCCAGAAAAAGACTTACTGGAACCGGTTATAAAGCAAATAGAGACATTGAAGCTATATCATCTGCCCGGAACCTTTTTGCTTCAGTATGATGCATTGATAAGAAAAGACATGATTTCTCATCTGAAAAGAGAAGATTTTGAAATCGGCATTTGGCTTGAAATTGTTCAGCCGCTTGCGGAAAAAGCGGGAGTAAAATGGAAAGGACGTCCCGGGTTTTCCTGGGACTGGCATGTTAATTCCGGATTTACTATCGGATATACTCCCGAAGAACGTGAAAAGATGATCGATGTGTTCATGTGCGATTTTAAAAAGGCCTTCGGCTTTTATCCCGAAGCCGCCGGAGCATGGTTCATTGATGCTCATACTCTGCAATACCTGTCAAGTAAATATGAAATCAAGGCATTCTGTAACTGCAGGGATCAATGGGGAACGGACGGATATACGCTTTGGGGCGGTTATTACGGGCAAGGTTATTATCCGAGCCGATATAACGCATTTATTCCCGCGCAGAACAAGGAATCGCAGATCAATATCCCTGTCTTCCGAATGCTGGGCAGCGATCCGATTTATCAATACAATACCGGTCTTGATGAGAATTTCAACCCTTGCGATTGGCAGGACGTGAAAACACTTGAACCGGCCAGTGAAAATGCCGGGGGTTCGCCGGATTGGGTACGATGGTTTATTAGAGAAAATTTCAACGGTCTTTGTCTTTCATTTGGATACGCTCAGGCCGGACAAGAAAATTCCTTTGGGTGGGAAGCAATGAAAAGCGGAATTGAAGACCAGTTTAAATTGATTTCGGAATACCGTTCCGCAGGAAAGCTGCAGGTGATGACGCTTGGCAATACCGGAAAATGGTATCAGTCGGAATACTGCGTAACACCCGCGTCTTCTATTACAGCGCTGAGCGATTGGAGTGAGTCCGGAAACCGTTCGGTTTGGTATTGCAGCCGGTATTACAGAATAAATATCTTCTGGGGAAATGGCAGCCTTTATATTCGTGATATTCATATTTTTGACGAAAATTGCCGGGAAACATATCTGGAAGCAACCTGCGAGTCACAAAGCTGTGTATACGAAACTCTGCCTGTAATAGACGGAAACCGCTGGAGCGGAAATAATATTCAGGCGGGCATTTACCCTGAAGTAATGCAGCAGGACAGTTCAACCGCGCTCATGGGCGGAGAAGCGAAGGTCACTGAGCTTGACAATGAAAAGCTTTCTGTCGTATGGCCTCTTAAAACAGGAGGAAGCATGCAAATAATCTGCGGAGTAAAAACGCTCACGTTTGAAATAAAAAATGCAGATCAAAATCTTCAATGGTCGCTTGCTTTCAAAACCGGAATTCATAATGGTCTGCCTAAGATAATGTCAAACGGAAATTCTATGACCTTTCTTCATAATGATTTTAGCTATCATGTTGGCATAGAAGAAGGCACATTCCGCCGTAATAAAGAATATTTCTTGAATATTGCTCCGCAAAACAACCGAATTATTTTGAATTTTGAACAATAATTTATTATTTTTCAGAATCAGCTTCATCCTTAAATGCTTTATATTCTTGCATTATTTCAACATGACTTGTAAAAAACCTATTTATGATGCCGAGAGCCGAAACAGTCGATAAGCTAAGCGAATGTTCGACAAGCTCTGTTTCTTCCAACGGATTGGAGCTGCCGATCATAGTCAGAAAGCTTTCCACCGTCTTATGCCGCAATAAAAGGTATTCCCCGATTTCTCGTCCGCTGTCCGTTAACTGTACTATTTCATAACGGTCATATTTTAAATAACCGAGCTCTGCAAGCTTAAAAATCATTTTCGAAGCTGACGACGGCTTTACATTCAGATAATCGGAAAGCTGTCCGATACGTGCATAATCATTCTCCATGCAAAGCCTGTACGCCATTTCCAGATAATCCTCCATCGCCGGAGTTAACTGCCCTTCCCGCCGATTGGCAAGCTGATACCCGCGGACTGTCCTAAAATCCGAATTTATATTTTCGTTCATAAGCTTGATCCTTTAGAATATTGTCATAGTCGTTCAATCAAGTATATTCGTAACACTTTCAAATTAGAAATCATATATTAGCGTAGGGAAAGTTTCTTGCCCTACGCTTATTTTTTGAGGATTAATTTATGAATGAAAATCATATATCGTTAAACCAACTGCCTATCGGGAGAAAAGCAAATGTCGCGATGCTGACTTCCGACGGTACCATCAGGAGACGTATGCTTGATCTCGGTATTGTTTACGGAACTGAGATTGAACCGCTTTATAAAAGCCCTTCAGGTAATCCTGTGGCCTATCTGATAAGGGGAGCTGTTATCGCGCTCAGATCCGATGTATCGGAAAGAATCATGGTATCGGTGATGTAAACATATGGAACAATAGCAAATCGGATCTAAACCTACATATAATCATTGTAACAGATGCGTATGAGACAACGATCTTTACTTTACTATTGTTCCGTTATTATTTAAAGGAGAATTTTTAATGGGGTTGACAGGCTCGTCTACGGGAGCGGGAGTTTTAAACTACTGCGGCCTACATATAGAAAAAGAAACACAGCAAGATAAAATTGTGGCGCTCGCGGGCAATCCGAACGTTGGAAAAAGCACTGTTTTCAACAGCTTGACCGGCTTGAATCAGCATACCGGCAACTGGCCGGGAAAAACAGTCATGAACGCGCAAGGAAGATATCGATATAAAGGCAATAATTTTATCATGGTAGATATTCCGGGCACCTATTCACTGATGGCAAATTCAACCGAAGAAGAAATTGCCCGGGATTTTATCTGCTTTGGTCAGCCGGATGCCGTGGTTGTCGTCGCCGATGCCACATGTCTCGAACGTAATCTTAATTTGTTAATTCAGACTATAGAAATCACAGATAAAGTCGTGTTGTGCGTAAACTTGATGGATGAAGCTAAAAAAAAGAAAATACACAT
Organism: Oscillospiraceae bacterium; assembly: GCA_034925865.1. NCBI lineage: Bacteria > Bacillati > Bacillota > Clostridia > Eubacteriales > Oscillospiraceae > Oscillospiraceae bacterium. The sequence goes on from JAYFRN010000002.1 coordinate 4,519, forward strand.
TGATTTCAATATTTTAGCATCGTTGTTGAATATCCCTGTCGTAGGAACAAGCGCGAGATCGGGATATGGCCTTAACGAGTTAATGGATGCTGTAATTTCTATTACCGAAGGTACTTTTGAGGGAGTTCCACTTCGTATCACTTACGGCGATGAAATTGAAAAAGCAGTTTCAATTCTGGAACCCGCAGTCGCGGCAATTTTACAGGAACGAGTAAACAGCAGGTGGGTGTCGCTCAGGTTGCTTGACGGAGATGAAAGTATACTCCGTTCATTAAAAGAATATCTCGGTTATGACCTAATGCAAGACAAAATAACATCAGATAAGGTAACGGAAGCCAGGCTCATTTTAAAAGAAGCGGGAATTTTAATTGAAAGCTTTCGTGATCTGGTCGTAACAAAAATAGTTAATGCCTGTGAGAGAATCGTCAGCGAAGCCGTCATATATGATAAAAAGGAATATGCCAGAAGAGACAGGAAAATCGATAAAATTCTGACCTCAAAAGCGACCGGCATACCAATTATGATCGCGCTGTTATTCGGCGTATTCTGGCTTACGATCACAGGAGCAAACTATCCTTCCGAACTAATTGCCACGGGATTATTTTCACTGGAAGACCGCCTGTCCGGGCTGTTGCAGTCAATTTCGTCCCCTGTCTGGATTACCGGTCCTCTCATTGACGGAATGTATCGGACTCTGGCCTGGGTCGTCTCTGTCATGCTTCCGCCTATGGCGATTTTTTTCCCGCTGTTTACATTACTGGAGGATTCGGGTTATCTTCCTCGGATCGCATTTAATCTCGACAATTACTTCCGCAAAGCCTGCGCTCACGGCAAACAAGCGTTGACCATGTGTATGGGATTTGGCTGTAATGCCGCCGGAATCATCGGCTGCCGTATTATCGATTCGCCGCGCGAACGCCTGATTGCGATTATTACAAACAACTTTGTGCCATGCAACGGAAGATTCCCAACGTTGATCGCGATCATTACTATGTTTTTTGCGGGAGCTTTTGAAGGTTTATTTCAATCAATTACCTCCACATTGATGTTGACCGGAGTGATCGTACTCGGCGTTTTTATGACCCTGATGATTTCAAAGCTGTTGTCAAAAACAATATTAAAAGGTATGCCGTCCTCTTTCAATCTTGAGCTTCCGCCTTACAGACGCCCGCAGATCGGAAAAGTGATTGTACGTTCCGTAATAGACAGAACACTTTTCGTATTGGGCAGAGCGGCTTCCGTCGCCGCACCTGCAGGTCTTGTCATATGGCTGCTTGCCAATATACATATAGGTGATTTAAGCTTGCTTTCTCATTGCGCAGGGTTTCTTGATCCGTTTGCGCGTTTGATGGGCCTTGACGGCTATATACTTTTTGCATTCATTCTCGGCTTTCCTGCAAATGAAATCGTCGTGCCGATCATTATTATGAGTTATATGGCGACTGGATCGCTGACCGGTTTTGACAGTTTAACGCAGCTGCATGCGTTGTTTGTAAACAACGGATGGACATGGCTCACAGCTGTCTGCGTTATGCTTTTTTCTCTGATGCATTGGCCCTGCGGGACCACATGCATAACAATAAAAAAAGAAACTCAGAGCATAAAATGGGCGCTTATTTCATTCGCTGTTCCGACTGTGACAGGTATTGCCGTCTGCTTATTCGTGGCAAACACAGTCCGATTGCTCGGGCTTGTGTAAAATCACAGTTATTAGAAATTAATGCGTTGCCGTCACAGTTTCATCAATTTAGAGAACGTGTCAGAATCATTCAAAGTATAAGTATTTATTTCATAAGAAATTTTTGAGAGAAAAGGCTTTGGTATATAAGTCTTTCTCTCATAATTTATGCTTCCGCAGATCATACTAACAGCAGTTTAAAAATCAAACTGACATTTTCCTGAGTATTTAACCTGGATTTAACCTTAGTGTTCTTTTTGATTTTACTATTACGCCTTATTATATCAATGTACGGATACATTAGTACAAAACGAAAAACATAAGGAGAATATTTACATGAAAAAAGCAATTGCGATTGCCCTTGGAATCGCGTTTCTCTGCACTGCGTTCACATCATGCGGAGGAGGCTTCAGCAAGGAGAATAAAATAACGGTTATATCCCGCGAGAGCGGCTCGGGAACGCGCGGAGCATTTATAGAGCTGTTCGGAGTCGAACAGAAGGATACAACCGGCAATAAGGTCGACCGGACGATTGCCACAGCAGATATAAACGCAGATACGGGAATCGTTCTCACAAACGTAGCTTCAAACAAAAACTCAATCGGTTATATTTCACTCGGCGCTCTCAACAATACTGTCAAAGCCCTGAAGATCGACGGAGCATCGGCAACAGTGGCGAATATCAAAAACGGAACATATAAAATTGCGAGACCGTTTAATATCGCGACAAAAGGTGACCTTTCGGCAGTCGCCGATGATTTTATAAAATTCATACTTTCCACTGAGGGTCAGGCGGTTGTATCAGCAAAGGGATATATCGCGCTTGATAACGCGGCGGCATACAACGGCGTGAAGCCATCCGGAAAGGTCACCATATCCGGTTCGTCATCTGTAACTCCGTTGATGGAAAAATTAAAAGAAGCATATCTTAAAATTAATACTAACGCAACAATAGAAATTCAACAAAGCGATTCCTCGTCAGGAATGATCGATGCATCAGAAGGAATTTCCGATATAGGAATGGCTTCCCGAGAGCTGAAAGACAGCGAGCTTGCCAATGGTCTAGCTCCTACCGAAATCTGTATGGATGGAATTGCGGTAATCGTCAACAATGCGAATACGATTGAAGAACTGACAAAGGATCAGGTAATGAAAATATACATTGGCGAAGCAGTCAAATGGGCGGATGTAATCGACTGAAACGATTCGAAACGGAGAGCTTCGGCTCTCTGTTTGGTTTGATACGGAGGTTAAATTGAAAAGCTTTAAAGAACAGACTGCTCGCATCATTTTTATGATATCAGCCTGCATTGCCATTATCGCCGTAACATTAATATGTATATTTTTATTTGCCAACGGCATACCCGCTATGGGAAAGATAGGATTCTGGAAATTTTTATCCGGGACGGTCTGGAAGCCCGAAAATGATATTTACGGTATATTTCCCATGATACTTGCCAGTATTTATGTAACGACAGGCGCAATAATCCTCGGTGTGCCTGTCGGTATACTGTCGGCAATGTTTTTGACACGTTTTTGCTCAAAACGGCTTTATAAAATCATAAAGCCAGCGGTTGATCTGCTCGCCGGTATACCGTCTGTCGTATACGGCTTTTTCGGATTAATGGTGATCGTGCCCACGATACGCAACGCATTCGGAGTAAGCGGAGCGTCAATGCTCGCGGCTTCAATTGTGCTTGGAATAATGATTCTGCCCACAATCATAGGAATATCTGAATCGGCTATACGAGCGGTGCCAGAAAGCTATTACGAAGGTTCTCTTGCGTTAGGCGCCAGTCATGAGCGAAGTGTGTTTTTTTCGGTTCTTCCCGCGGCAAAATCAGGCATAACCGCCGCCGTCATACTCGGAATCGGACGTGCGATAGGCGAAACAATGGCTGTCATAATGGTCGCTGGAAATCAGGCCGTTATTCCCGGCGGAATTTTGGACGGGCTCCGCACGCTTACAGCTAATATTGTGATAGAAATGAGTTATGCCGCCGACCTGCACCGCGAAGCGCTGATTGCAACAGGCGTTGTTCTGTTCGTATTCATTCTGATCATAAATTTGACCTTCTCACTTCTTAAAAGGAGGACAAAAGATTGAAGGATAGCTCTTTAAATTTCAATCAGCGGAATATTGCCTTGCGATTTATACAACCCCAGTTTCGGCAAAACAAAGCCGTAAAAAGCTTGCGGTTCGGCGGAAAGGAATTATCATATAAATGAAAAGGAAAACGCAATCAATATTTTTGCGGACTATTACTTATGCTTCAATAACCGTAACGCTTGTCTCGCTTGTCGGAATTATTGGCTATATATTTACAAAGGGTATTCCTTATCTTTCGCCGGAGCTCTTTGCCTTCGAATACAACAGTGAAAACGTATCGCTTTATCCGGCGCTTATCAACACCGTTTCAATGACGCTCCTTACTTTGATTATTGTTGTGCCTCTGGGTGTGGCCGCGGCAATATACCTGGTTGAATATGAGAAAAAAGGCAGCAAGCTGGCGGAAACGGTACGTATAATGGCAGAAACACTTGCGGGAATTCCGTCCATTGTCTACGGATTGTTCGGATATCTCATGTTCGTTATTTATATCGGGTGGGGAAAGAGCTTTCTTGCAGGTTCGCTTACTCTCGGAATTATGATTCTTCCTGTTATTATGAGGACGACTGAGGAATCACTTAAATCTGTTCCTGACACATTCCGGGAAGGAAGCTTCGGGCTTGGCGCGGGAAAGCTCCGCACGGTTTTCAAAATCGTTATCCCATATGCTGTCCCGGGAATATTCGCGGGGATAGTGCTTTCTGTCGGACGTATTGTGGGCGAAACAGCTGCGTTGATTTACACCTCCGGAACAGTAGCGCATATACCCGATAATTTGATGTCAAGCGGGAGAACACTTTCGGTTCACCTTTATTCGCTTTGGAAGGAAGGCTTCAACACAAATCAGGCGTATGCCACGGCGGTGGTGCTCATGATTATAGTTGTCGGAATAAACGCTTTATCTTCATTTATAGCAAAAAAAATCGGAAAAGGTTAAATGAATCAGTAAAATTAATACCTTTACGGTTTTAAAACCGCAATTCAGGCAAAGCCGAACCGCCAATGAGTTTGCGGTTCGGCGGAAAGGCATGATCATATAAATGGATAAATTTAAAATAGATGATCTGAATTTATACTACGACAGCTTTCAAGCGCTTAAAAACATAAAAATAAATATACCCTCAAATGAAATAACCGCTTTTATCGGACCGTCTGGCTGCGGTAAATCAACTCTGCTTAAAACGCTCAACCGTATGAACGATCTTATAGAGGGATGTAAAATAACAGGAAAAGTATTGCTTGACGGCGAAAACATATATGATAAGAGCATTGATGTAAACCTGCTGCGCAAGCGTGTGGGAATGGTCTTTCAGAAGCCTAATCCGTTTCCTATGAGCGTTTATGACAACATCGCCTACGGACCCAGGACACATGGTATAAAAAGCAAGGCGCGCCTTGATGAAATTGTTGAAAAATCATTGAATGACGCCGCAATATGGAACGAACTTAAGGACAGACTTCAAAAATCGGCGCTTGGCCTTTCCGGCGGTCAGCAGCAGCGGCTTTGCATTGCCCGCGCGCTTGCCGTAGAGCCACAAGTCTTGCTTATGGACGAACCAACCAGCGCTCTTGATCCGATATCAACAAGCAAAATAGAAGATCTTGTATCCGAACTTAAAAAATGTTATACTATTATTATAGTTACGCATAACATGCAGCAAGCCACACGTATTTCTGATAAAACAGCGTTTTTCCTGCTTGGAGAAATCATTGAATTCGGTAATACAGACGCGATGTTTACCGATCCCGCCGATAAACGTACCGAAGATTACATTACCGGGAGGTTTGGCTAATGAGAAATAAATTTGACGAACAGCTTGTTTTATTAAATAACGAGCTGATTTCAATGGGTGCTCTCTGCGAAAACGCGATTGACAGCGCAGTCAAAGCCCTGCTTGAAAGTGACACCGTTCTTGCCGCGGACGCGATAAGAACCGACAGGGAGATCGACCAAAAGGAACGCGACATAGAAACGCTCTGCATGAAGCTGCTTTTACAGCAACAGCCGGTCGCACATGACCTCAGGCTTATATCATCCGCGCTTAAAATGGTTACCGACATGGAACGCATCGGCGATCAGGCGGCGGATATTTCAGAGCTTGTTACCTACGCGGATCTGTCAGAATCGAAAAATGATGTGCACATTTCAGATATGGCAACAGCCGTGATAAAAATGGTTACCGAAAGCGTAGATGCCTTTGTGAAAAAGGATTTAACGCTTGCGATGTCGGTTATAGAATATGACGATGTAGTAGACGGATTATTTGTCATGATTAAAAATGATCTTATAAATTTAATTTCATGCAACAAGCTGTACGGAGAGACGGCTCTTGATATTCTGATGATTTCCAAATATCTTGAACGCATCGGAGATCATGCGACGAATATCGCCGAATGGGTTGTATTTGCCATAACCGGTAAGCATGCGGGGAATGGAGACGGAGAATGATTTATGTAGTGGAAGACGACCGCGGTATCAGAGAGCTCGTCGTTTATACGCTGCAGAATACGGGCTTTAAAGCAAAAGGGTTTGAGGACGGCGGAAAGCTCTCCGCCGCTCTGCGTGAAGCTCTCCCTGATCTTGTTCTTCTCGATATTATGCTGCCGGGCGAGGACGGAATCTCTATTTTAAAGAGACTTAAAAGCAACGCAATGACAAAAAAGCTCCCGATCATCATGCTGACAGCCAAGGGATCGGAATACGATAAAGTGATAGGCCTTGACAACGGAGCGGACGATTATATATCAAAGCCTTTTGGGATGATGGAGCTTATCTCACGCATAAAAGCTGTATTGCGCAGAAGCTGTGCGGACGAAGAAACGATCTATACATTTAATAATGTAGTTCTAAACACAAAGGCTCATTCTATTACCGTTGACGGCTCTCCGGTTGAAACAACGCTTAAGGAATTTGAAATTCTGCGTTTGCTTTTAAAAAATGCGGGTACTGTACTCACGCGCAATACTCTTCTTGAAAATGTCTGGGGTTATAACTTCGACGGTGAAACAAGGACAGTCGATGTTCATGTCCGCACGCTTCGCGCCAAGCTCGGCGAAGGCTGTGATATAATTGAAACCGTTCGCGGCGTCGGTTACAGAATAGGCGGCGTTCAATGAAACGACGGATTTTCTGGAGCATCCTGTTAACATCCTTTCTTGTCCTCGCTTTAACGGTAAGCGTGGTTATGATTGCCGTTTATCACGATTTTGAAACCGAACGGAAAGCCGAAATAAAAACCGAAGCCGGTTATATCGCCGCGGCATATTATGATGAAAATATCGAATATCTGCGGGACATCGGAAAAACAAGTAAAAACCGCATAACGCTCATCCGTTATGACGGGACCGTGCTTTACGATAATTTCGCTGACACATCAGTACTTGACAATCATAAAAATCGCCCGGAAATAGCCGAAGCGATGGAAAGCGGAAGCGGCGAAGCGCAAAGAGCATCCGACACTCTGGGTGAAAAAACTTATTATTATGCCGTAAGGTTAAATAATGGCAATATTTTACGCGTCGCGTCAACAATGAGAAACATTGCAAAGGTCTTCGACACTTCCGCGACATATATAGAATTGACCTTGCTGCTCGCTCTCGTGATTTCAATCGCGGCATCTGATACTCTGACAAAACGTATCGTCAGACCGATAAATAATATCAAGCTTGATTCACCGCTTTCATCCTATGCTTATGACGAGCTGTCTCCCCTTCTTGTCAAAATTGATAAGCAAAATCAAAAAATCACCCTTCAGATGGAGGAGCTCAAGCATAAACAGCGTGAATTTTCCGGAATAACCGACAGTATGAATGAGGCGCTCATAATATACGGCACAGATAAAAAGGTTCTTTCTGCAAATCGAAGCGCAAAACGTATTTTTTCATGCTATCAGCCACAGGGTCTCGGATACCTTGAAATATGCCGCGATATACCTTACATCCGGGCGGTCGAAGATGCTTTTCTCGGGAAATCTGCTGATGCAAAGCTGACAAAAGCGGGACGCATATACCGTATTTCCGTGAATCCTGTCAATGAAAACGACAATTACGCGGCGGTGCTTTTTGCCGTAGATATAACAGAGTCAGAACAGGCGGAGCAGATGCGCCGTGAATTTTCGGCAAATGTGTCTCATGAGCTGAAAACTCCGCTTACATCAATTTTGGGATGCGCGGAAATAATGCAAAGCGGCATCGCAAAACCGGAGGATTTTCCTCATTTCACAGAACAGATATATAATGAAGCCAAACGACTTTTGTCGCTTATTGATGATATCATAAAGCTGTCAAGGCTTGACGAGAGCGAGCTGAAAAATGAGTTTTCGGAAGTCGATCTTTATAAATTATGTGAAAAGGTTATAGATGAGCTTGCACAAAAAGCAAAGGATTCAGATGTTGCTCTTTCCCTCAAAGGCGAAAGGCTTTGTGTAAAGGGTATAGAAAATACGCTTCACGAAATGATTTATAACTTATGCGATAATGCCATAACCTATAATATAAAAGGCGGAAGCGCGGAAGTTTCGATTTTAAACGAAAACGGTCATGCCATTCTGAGTGTGGAGGATACCGGAATAGGCATTGCGCCTGAGCATCAAAGCCGTGTATTCGAACGATTTTACAGAGTTGATAAAAGCCATTCCAAAGAAACCGGCGGAACAGGACTGGGGTTATCGATTGTAAAGCATGGAGCAATTCTTCACGGAGCGGAAATCCGTCTTACAAGCACGCTCGGAAAAGGCAGTGTTATCGAACTTATATTTAATAACACAGCAAATAAATAGTTACTGTGTTTGATTAACTCGGCAATTTAGATAATTACCGCTTAAAGAGAGAAAAGGCTCTGATATATGGGCTTTTCTCTCTTGTAAAAAAAACAATATGAAAACGGGATGCATAAATCCGAAAGGGTTGACTGCAGCCCGTTTTTATAATTTTAAGCTGTTTTTCATGTATCATTAGAACTAATGATATTACTATTACATCACATCATTTGAATTAATGAATAGACAACCCGCATCTTTGACGATAATAATATAAATTGAAATACAGCCTGATGATAACCGATTTGAAAAGGAAGGAAGCGATACTATAAAAATAATCAATCAAATCAAAGAATATTTATTAAAGCCCAAACCCGTCTGTAACAGCAACCAAACCGATACCGGAGCCACATCAAATATAATTGATATCGATAAAAACTGTTTCAGTAAAAATGACATTGTTTCAAATGATTTTGATAAAAGTGAATTGATTAAAAAACTTACGCCCCGTGAAAAGACCGCCTGCCGATTCCTGCTTGAAGGATTAACTCTCAGCGAAACGGCAAAGCAAATGAATATCAGATATCCGACAGTGAACACCTATCAGACAGCTATTTATAAAAAGCTGAGCGTAAATTCGCGGGCAGAGCTTATAATCAAATATCGGAATACGGAACTGATGCGGTAAATATAACTTATATCAAAGCAATATTAAATTGGGAGTGCAGCTCATGAAAAAAACAATTATAAACAAGAAAATTTTCATTATCATATTGGTTTTTACTCTGATCCTTGTTTCAGGAGGCGTATATTTCGCTGTCAGATACGGTGGAAGCCTTTTCGGCCATTTACATACCGGAACCGGCAGCGCGGATAATACGGATCCCAATCAGGCCAGGATAGTCACGGATGATATCATAGGTAAGCCGGATGTTGATTTCAAGCTTTTAAAGACCGGTCCAGCCGACGATTGGGGCAGCATGCCTGTTCCGTATTTTAACCCGCTTGGATCATATTCTTTTTATGAAAGCGCTGAATATATCGGTTTCGACAACGAGCCTGTAACTTTGCATACGCTGAAGGGATACACGGAAAAATGCGAAAATATCACCGGCGAGAAGTGGGTCTTGAAAATACCTTCAGACGTTGATTATACCTTGAATTGGATGCAATGGCAGACAAAGAAAACCGGCGGCACAGGATATTGCGGCACGCATGACCATTCGACTTTTTCACTTAAGGAAAACGATTCTGTCATGTGGTGGGCGGATGTCCGAGAGCTTGAATCCGGCGGCGCGGAAATTACCGTCGTCAAAACCAACTTATTATCCGCCGGAAAATCACTCACTGTCAATGCGGGTGATTATAAAGGCGTATATTATTTAGAAACCGAATGCACTCCGGGAAAGCTTCAGACCGCTTCAATCAAGCTCGAGGGTGCCGATACCTGCGGAATACAGGTCGATATAACAGGCGGAAGCACAATCGGAAATTATAAGTATCATACTCAGCTTTCGCTTTCGGATGAAGAACTGAATAAGAAGAAAACTGATACATTTGTCCTTGACAATCTGCCGATAACCGACGGCAGACTCTGCTGGTGCATTTCCTGGCAGAACGCAGCAGCCAAACCAGAGAAATTCACGGTCAGTATAAATGATACGGCGGATATCAATAAAGTAAAATGGGGAGAAGCGCCCGGTGCGATACGCGTTGTCGGCATACCTTCGGGAGCCGCAAAAGTAACCCTGCCGGAATGGGCATCCGCGGAACATACAGATATATCGCTTTCAGGCAATGAGCTCATCGGCATTGCCGACGAAAACGGCGATATGCTTTTCACCGCTCCGAGCGGTTATTACAATGTATCAATACCATCCGGTCTCGGAGATGAATATTCTGTGATGAGGCTCGTCCCTGTCAGCGCCGGTGAAGTCACCACAGTTACTATACCCGATGAAATGAAAGCCTCCGTAGGAGCAACATCACGGCTCTGCGGAAGCTTTGATATAGACGAGGGAGGTATAGAGCTTTTAAATAATTCTGTTTCCGGAAATACAGGTACTGTATCGTTTATTATAAATGATCCGCAGGACAGAGAACTTTCACTGTCGGCAGACGATATCAAAATCAGCGAAGAAGGCGCCCGGGGTACCGTCACAAAGGTTGAACGAATGCTCGCGGGAAGCAATGTCGTATTAGTATTGGACAGCTCCGGCTCAATGGGAGACAATATGAAGCCGTGCATTGACGCGGCAATACAATTTATAAAGAGCCTTCCGGAGGATACAACGATTCAGGTAATTCAATTTGCGCAGGATATCACTCTGCATGAAGGAACCGACAAGGCATCCGCGTTGAAGGCGCTTGATAAAATCAAGTCAGTCGGCGCCACATCGCTTTATGACGCCACAGGAAAGGCGCTTGAGCTTCTCGGAGGAAAAAAGCGCGGATACGCGGTTATATTCTCAGACGGCGCGGACAGCCGCGAACCGGGAGTAGACGGAGAGGGGAGCATTGCCACCAGTGGTGAAATTATCGACGCCATTAAAGAAAGCGGCGTTACCGTATTTACGATAGGCTTTGGTAAAGGTCATGACCCGGCAATACTGAAGGCTATGTCCGCCGCTTCCGTAAACGGAGCATATTACATGGCCGCGGATAAATCGGCACTGAACAGCGTTTTTGCCGCGGTTGCGGGAAAATTTGGAAATCAATATACAGTGACCTATACGCGTCCCACAATAATTGAAGACGAAAGCAGCACGATTCCCGTGGTTTCTCTTATGCTCGATAGGTCAGGCTCAATGAATATTGATCCTGCCGAAGATAATAATGTCGGCTGGCGCATGGACAAAATCAAAGCCGTATTTCACGACTTTATTCTGAATCTGCCGCAAGGCACGCTGATGCAGGTCGGAAGCTTCGCGGAGCCCGAGGGCGGAGAGGAGCCGCGGTATGACCAGATAACAACAGATCAAAAAGCGCCTGTTTTACAAGCTGTCGGCAGCCTCATCGCGGGCGGCAGCACTCCTACGCTTACAGCGCTTAATATGGCCTATAACAATCTCGCGCCCATACCCTCGCAGAAACGAGTGCTTGTATTTTTCACGGATGCCGCCCTTTACGATCCGGAAAACGCTGATGTCCTTGACATCGTACTTGGTAATCTTAAGAATTCAGGCATACGTGTGCTTTTCGCTGGACTCGCGACAGGTTCAGAAGCAGAATCCCTCGATGAAATTTTCAAGAACGCAGCCGAAAAAGCGGGCGGAGACTATATTCTGACTGACAGCATGGATAAGATTGCCGAAAAATTAAACGAGCTTCTTAACCGGATAGATACCCCGGTAAAGAAAACCGGCGTTGATTTCACAATGGGTATAGACTATGCTGCCGACGACGGAAGCAAAGTAAGCTTATATACAGCAAAAAACTTAAGCAACTGTTCTCCTGTCACCGGAAAAGGCAAACCCGTATCGCCTCAGACAGTTAATTTTGCGTCAGGTGAGCCTTATGTTATTTACGACCGCAACGCTGCTCAGCTTATTACCGGGTCGGATCAGCCGGGTGTTCAAAGCCGCGTTATTCTGCGAATGTCGTTTGACAATATGTCAAAGTCAAATAAATTCGCTGAATTGAAGGTCAAAGAAGTATATTTACTGGATGTATTTAAAGGCATTGAAGCGCCGCAGGGCAAGCTTTTCCTCGCGCTGAACGCAGAGCTTGCGTTTAAGAAATCCGACGCTTCATCCAAAGTGACTGCTTATCAGATTCCCGACATTTTTAATCATTTCTATGTCAGCGTCAACGAAGGACAGATGATGCCGGCCAGCGAGGCGACATGGCTTGCGGAATGTCCCTTCGCCATGCCGGGTGAATGCAGCATTCAGGTTGACGGCGGAAATTCACGCAGCGGAGCACTGATATTCCTCGTCGACGCTCCGGAAAGCTGCAGTAATATAAATCAGCTTTCACTTCATCTTTACGATACCCAGAACGGGCATATTGAAATTTCTCTGATCGGAAAGCTGACATCGGAAATGATTTCTATGAGCTCCTTGCCTGTTCAGGTAACACAAAAGATTACAGACGCATTTTCTATGAAAATGATCGGAATGACCGATTTGACTTCTTTAATGAAAATTGATCTTCCTCAATCGGAAGACAGCGAATACAATAATAATGCTTTCAGAGTGCTGGAAGCTCAGTTTGATACTAAGGTTCAGGCACTTCTCGATATTGATCCTGTTGAAAGATTTTTATATCAGATAGACACGGACAAAGGCGTTCTGCTTGTGCCGATGAGCGATATCGTATACAAGCTTCCTCTCGGCTTCTCAGGAAAAACGATGCTGGCGCCGGGCTCGTGCAGCAAAGTACGTATGCCATTCGTGCTGCCAAGAGAATTATTAAACGTAAATTCATACATATACGGAGATCTTTCCGACGGCAGCCTTTTAATACCGGTTGTGAAGGGTAGCGCTTATAAAACCGGAGGCACCGGAAAGACCTTCAACAATAAATATTTTTCTCTCACCGTAAATTCATTCACACTGCTTCAGACGGACGGAAATCAGGCTGTGCTCGACTTTACTTTGACTGACAAAAAAGACGGCCAGGGCACAGGAGGTATCGAAAGCGTGCTGATGCTCCAGCGAAGCGAATCAATGTCTGACTCTCGTGATTCAATGACCTCCGAAGAACTTCAAATGGCCGCGGCAGGGCGAAAGGGTCTCGGCGATTTTACAAGTGAAAGCGAAAATACGGTCAGTGTTGATTCTGAGGCGACATCAAAGCTTTTATTCGGAGTTCTTCAGAAAACAGGATCATGGGGTGCGTATGACGGGCAGTCAAGACGAGGAATCATGATCTTCACTCTGCCTGACGATGATCCGTCAGGCTGGGTCTTGACCTGCAGCGAAATGCTTGATATGTCTGTCGAGCTTGGCACGGAGCCATACAAAGATAAGTCGCTGCTTGCCGAAAAGCCTGAAATACCGGTTGACGATGATTTTGAAAACGCGTTGAGCGAAGCGGTTACAGGGGCGGTGTCCGCTTATGAATCAACCAGTTCGGAGCAAAACAATATAAAATCAGTTGGTCTTTCGGACTCCGAAATTATTGGCAATCAAGTGCCCGCGCCGTCTCTCACCATTTATGGCACACAGAAGATAAAAGCCGTAAAAACAGACGATGATTTTTATGCGTTGATGCAAAAAATGAACTGGCTGCCTGGCATGGTAAACAAAGAAGATGATGTAGATTCCGCGATGTACCGTTACGCACCTGAAGCGGTGATAACCCAGGGCTGGGGAGCCCAAAACGATCTGTCTGTTTTGGCAAGGACGCTGCTTGCGCGCCTCGGATATCAACCGAAATATCGGACTGTTGTCATATCCGCGGAAGGAAAGGCGGAGATCGGACGGATAAGCGGTATTGAGGAAATTCCCGATAAGCTTATAGGTATTGCTTATACGGACGGAAAAGGAAATCAAAAGCTGTTTATTCCTGTGTTTAACAAGGATATTTCCGAATTAAACGGAATGTGCTGTCTTGCGACAGACGAAACGCCCGTGGACATCACTCCCCAAAAAGGCAGATTGACCATCGAGCTGTATGGCAAGCTGATAGGAAACGCCGGCATGGCGGCTGCGGCCGGCATGATGAACGATATCGGAAGTGTTTTAGGCGGCGGAGAAGGAGACGGAGATTTCTATGAAACAGTTACTGTTTTCGACAGAGAACTTTCCTTGCCCGACATGAGCCTTGATTTAATCGATATAAGTTATATTTCAACCGCGAAGAGCGAAGGCGGCGAAATGATCCTGCCTGTCCTTGACACAAGACAAGGCTTTTTGTATGATTCGGACAGCTGGGTGGATACTTCTTCTTATAAATTCGAGCAGATTATCATACGCCTGGATGAAGAAACCGTTCATACCACATTGCTTGGAGAAAATCAAAAATTGACCGAGGTTTTCCATACGCTCGCATGGAATGTGCCTGAGCTTGCGGAAGATTCCGCCGGATCAATAGAACAAATGGCGGAAGTGGAAGCCTCCGCGGCAGATAATCCCGCCAACTATTCCGTATCGCGCTGGCTCGGACACGAAACGATCGGACGTCTTGTAAAGGGGCTTTCTGATATGGGAAGAGAAACGTCCGAAAAACTGAATATTAAAGCCGGACGCTCAACTCAGTCTATCGCATTGCTTGTTACAATGAAGTCGGACGGTAAAAGAGCGGAAGCCACGGTTGATCTTATGAACCACCGGAATCAACTGCATAACGGAAGCGATGAGCAAAAGCATGCATATAACATTATGTACGGTTATTTTGCCAGCAACATGGAAGCAAAAGCTCTTCCCGGCAGTGAAGGCATCGACTATATGGATGTATGGAAGAATATCCCCGAGGATGGTTCGATTAACGTCATCGGTCTAGAATCTGAAACCGATGTAGACGCAATTATAGAAATCCTTGATGAAACCGGATATCCCACGCTCCTTTTGGAACGGATGAGGAAGAACGCCGAATCAGAATTTCATCCCACGATTTATATCTATCAGACCAAACCGTCTACGGTCAACGGAAAGGAAAAATGGGCATGGCTTGAGATCGATATGGAAACCTATGACACCGTCTCTGTGTTTGATACGGGCGAACGGGCAGGCATGTGCGAATATCTGGTGGGTTGTTTCCCGAAAACTTACGCCGAGATAGGAGTCGGGATTGTTGTCGGAATAACAACTTCCGTAGGAAGCGTGGCGGCATATTCGCTATCAATCGACGATTACAAGGAAGTGATGGCAGCAGCTTTGAATCTCAGTGAAGCAATAGGAGAACAGCTTGAATTTATAACCGGTGTTACCGATATCATAGGCGCACACTGTAATGTATGGGAAGGCGTGAACGGGGTTCCGATCGCATGGGAAAAAATATTTGAAGGTCTGGAAGGCCTGTGGGTCAATAAATTCACTTTCATGGAGGGCTATAATATGGCTCTTGACGCTTATTTCGGAAGGTGATTTATTAACATAGCATTTTAATAATTACAACTTAAAGAGAGAAAAGACTCAGGTATATGGGCTTTTCTCTCTTTATGCAGATTGCATAGGTATATATTTTCTCACGAAGCATAATGAGTTTTACAGCGTTGATAATTCTTATGTTCTGCAAGAAACCTCATATAAAAAATGTATGGAACCTAAACAAGCTGTATGCGTGTATACAATGTGTACACGCCATACGGTTTATATCAGCATTACTCAGATAAATGAATGTGTTTTACGATTCGTTATAGGATAATTTTTATTAAATTTGTATTATATATTGCATACTGTGCTTTTTTATGCTAATATTTTGTATATAATGACATTGATTTGAATTATTAACTCGGCAATTGAATAATTACCGTCAAAAGAGAGAAAAGGCTCTTGTATATGGTCTTTTCTCTCTTATAAACAAGACTTATTTAATTGTCGTTTTATAATACTATGTCTTTTATATATTACAGTTAAAAAGAGAGATTGACAAGGTCGAAATTTAATGACAATTTTTAATAATTTAAAACAACATAATTCAAAAGTCGCCAAAATGCTGGTTGATAATCGTGTCGATGTGGAAGAGATCAACGGCATTATATCATTTTCTATGCTTATTCTGTCCTCTGTGATTTCGATTTTACTCTTCTTCATGACTTTTTTTAATACTTTTTACAGTAATCTCAGATCGGGATATTTGATATGGTTTTTTGCATCGTTAATTATGCTGATTCTGCTTAAGCCTATTCAACGGCGCATATCTTCAGCAGTAACAATGTATATAGGTTATTCGATATTGTTAATTTATGCTGTTATAACCAGCTGCTTTGTTACGCCTGATTTCATATGCGTCACAAATTCTCGCTTTACTTATTGAAATCCCTGTCATTACTTTGGACAAAAATACACGTGTAAATCTTGTTACGGCATTGTTCTCATGCGTTTATATAATGTTTGCAGTTCATTTTAAAAAAGCATCTGTTATTAATGACGACATAGTCAATACAGTCTGCTTTTTGGTTCTCGGAATCGCAACTGGAGAATTTTTGAGATATGCGAGACTGGAAAATATCGAGATGAAACGCCGTGCCGAGATTCAGAAATATACGGATTTTCTCACCGGATTATTAAACCGCAGGAGTTTTTTTGAATGTTTGTCATGTAATAAGCACACAAGCATCGATGATAAGCCTGCTGCCATTGCTATGCTCGATCTTGACCGCTTTAAAAGCTTCAACGATACATACGGGCATCAGGCAGGAGATGAATGTCTGCATCGCATCGGCAGCTGTCTGTTAAACTTTCAAAGCAGAAATGCAATAAAAGCTTTCCGTTATGGAGGCGACGAATCAATTATTGTCGGCTTTTCCTCCTGCCGTGACAAATTTTTAAATATAGTAAATGAAATGCGTACCGCTATAGAAACACTTGAGATTCCGAGTTCGGGATCAGAGCATCCTATAATAACTGTAAGTATCGGCGTGGCTTTCAGAGATGATGACAGCGAAAATTATGAGCAGTTGGTCAGCCGTGCCGATCAAGCGCTTTATGCAGCAAAAAGCAATGGACGAAATCGGGTGGTGTTGTTTCAAAATGAGATGGGAGCGCCGTTTAAAGCGTCGTCAGTTAGCCTTGATAAGGAATAATCGATTTTTTGTCATTTGCGCGGTAATTATTTAAACGGCAATTAAATAATCCTTGTTTTACAAGAGAGAAATCGTAATTTTAAGTTTAGATTATAACGTGATTTCTATGATTTAGTATGTTTCATGATTATTCAGCAGATATTTAGAAAGCTTTAATATAATATTATTGATTTTTTGAAATTTACTATTGACAAAGTATAGAATGGGTTTTATAATATAAGCAATGAGAAGCATATAAATTCGAGGTGGCAATCGGGTTTATATGTGATCATTTAAAATAAGTGAACATTATCGTAGGTTTCACGAAAATGGCAAAGCTTTTGAAAAAAAGCGACGCAAAACTATAGGGTCTAACGGTTCGCCGTATTTTGCGGCTTACCCATGACAGCCAGCTGCCGAATAAAGCCTGTTTTTTATTTACACGGGTACGCATAATAGCGGTTGTGTAAGTAAAATAATCGGTCGTCCTCGGCGGAGCATAGCTTACGCCCGGAGCGATCGATTTTTGTGCTTACGGCCACTTATTTTATATTGCGTATCCGGTTTTTTCACTTTCGGTTTAAGCCGGTTACAGCGCAAAACAACGGAGAAATCCGTGAACCTGATGCGAAAACCCGGTTTTCCTTTGGTTTAATAAGCAGCCCCCATGAAATTATAATAATAATTTCATTGCTTGTAAACCAAAAGGAATTCTGCGCGTCAGCGGCGTGTAAATGCGCAATCTTGTCTTCGCCTGCGAGTGGTACGCAGGCGAAGACAACCCACTATTTGTTTTAATGGGTATATAAAAGTTATCAGTTATGAATATTTTTAACTTTTTACTCAATAATATTACATGCGAAACTTTGCAATCCCGTTAAATGAAAAAAATATTGATGTGTAATATCGGAGGGAATACACGCAATGACAGAAGCAAAAACAGTATTGTCATCTTCTGAGAACAATAATACAAAAGCCGACGGAAATAATATATCTCAATCCATTGCAATAAATAACAGCTCTCTCTGTGTAAAGTACATGGGTAAATGTTTATCTGAACATATTAAAAAGATTGACGGATTTTTTGATGCGGCTATAACAGCACCAAAAATACATTCTGCCGACAATGAATGCTTTCTTATCAGATCTCATATGCATATGTTTATGAAAAAAATATCAACGCGTTCAGATCTTTTATATCTTTCAAGCCGCAACCGTGTTATAACCGTACATGAAAATGTCGTACCAAAAAAGCTGCCGTCTCCGATGCGTGACTGCCATGCCGTTCTTTCTTTACCTGTCGGATTCGTAACAGCCAATAAAATTAAAATGGGCGAGTATATCGAACTTTCCTGATTATTATTCTCTAATTTATTTTTTTATAGGTATCCGAAGAAAGGCCGCTCAGAGCGGTCTTTTTTCGTCAGTATATCCATATAATTTTTTGTATTTTTATTGATTTATTTTAGATTTTATGTTTTAATATGTCATATCCATTTTCTCAACAAGAAAGGTCAGTTTATGTATAGCGATTTAATTTCAGTCCGGGATTTTGGCGCATTGCCTGATGGTAAAACAGATTGTTCCTCCGCCATAAAGCAAGCGCTCGCACAGATACCCTGCGGCGGCACATTATATTTTCCCCGCGGCGAATACCTTGTTGAACAGCCAGTCACGATTTCAATATCTCATCTTAAAATGGTCGGTGACGGAAGGCAATCACATATCATATACACTTATGATCAAAAAGACAGCGACAGCGATAAGTCCTCTTCTCTTTTCTATTTTCCATCCGGAACAAATGATATAAGAATCAGCGAGCTTCAGATAGAATACCGCGGCAGGTTTTTTGAAAAGCTTGGCGAAAGCTATTCGGGTAAAATCTCCGCGTTTTATTTCTCGGCCTGCGATGATGTTGTCGTCGAGAAGATTGAAATATTCGGCTTCAACGCCAACGGTATATTTATTAACGGAACCCCGGATAATTACGCTAAACGTTGTATAATTGATAAATGCTATTTACATCATAATCGCGTAGCCGGTGTCCTTTACGGCTATGTCGACGGCATATCGCTTACGAACAACGCTTTTGAATATCACGGCTCGCCATATGACGGCGGCACCGGATACGGCTGTGCAGGATGGTCGGGCGGAATGCCGAAAAACATACAGGTGATCGGGAACAGAGCTTCATATAATTACCGCAAGGGGATTGATCTTCATGCCGGAGAAAGCGCTGTAATCGAGGGTAATATTTGCGACAATAATTTATTATACGGCATTTATGTGGAGGGTCCCAACACTAAAAACGCGATAATCCGCGGCAATATAATCAGTAATATGGTCTGCGAAAGGCTTCCTTACAACGCGACATATAACTGGAATATGGCCATTTCCTTCGGCGTATACTCTGAAACAAAGGATACCTCGCTTGATCGTAATTATATAATCAACGATAATGAAATATTAAATTTCTCATTTACCGAAGGAGACGCATGGCCGATCTACGCATATTATTCCCAGACATCAGGAATGATTCAGATAAAGAATAATATAATTCGCGCTAAAAAGATCACAAACGCGGTTGCGCTCCATGCCGCCGTCAACCATTCGTTCCACAGCAAAGTATGTCTCGACATAAGCGGAAACCAAATATTCTGCGAACGTTGTATCAACGCGCCGTTTGATATCGATAAATTCGATTCACTCACATTCCGTGACAATCGGTTCAACTGTGTCGGAGAATGTGGCTCGCCCGCGGTTTATATACCCGGACATGAGGCAAATACCATAATCACCGACGGCAATGTTATTTCCTGCGGAAGCTTTGTCAAAGGAAATCACTTATCCGCAGAAAATGATCTGATAACGGATAAGCTTATTTATATGCCTCTCGAAAACAAGAACAACCATACGGTAAAGCTTTATGGTCGCGATCTGATAAACGGCGCTTTGGCGCGTACTGCCGATTAAGTAAGCAACGGCGGACAAAAATTACACGACTTTTAAAATCACTCTGCTAAAAATTAATTTTACCTAAACAAATCACCGGAACAGGTTTATATCGGAGCGTATTATACGTAGCCGATATAAGCCTGTTCCAGCTTTTATTTTTATTTATATCGTGAGGTCATTTTATACAATTCAATCAAGTCGAAGGTATTTACAATGCTGATTCCAATTACTGTTCATCATGATTAAAACTGATTCTTTTACCTGTTCTATATGTCTATTATGAATAAGAAAGAAATAATCCCGGATTGTTCCACGTACAAATTTCATATCGAAGGAAAAAGCGCTGCACAGACTATCAATTTGAAAAAATGTGCGAAAACGATTCAGGTAGGTGTCCTCTTCCAGTCGTGAACGATGGTTGTAGAAAATAACGCTATGTCCAGATGAATAATAATCAACGATTTCATTCTCGAAAATATATTTTATACTTAATTTGCTGCCCGGATAAACACTTTTAGGCAGCAATCCGTTATCAGGATCAAGAAATACAATATCAGTGTCCGTTAACTTTTGTAAGGCATTACTATGCCATTCATTTCGAAATTTTTTATTTGATTCTTGTGGCGATAGCAATTGATCATTGTAATAAACAGCATTTGAAATGAGATTCATGTTCTCCAACATAGAAATGCTTCGTTGATTACCATATACCATATAACCAAGCTTGCCGAGCAATTCGTCATCGCAACCTATAAATTTCGAATCACTGAGATAACCAATATGTTTCCCATCGTCATTATGTACTTCGTCGGAAACAAGATACCAATTTACTCCAATCCGGAGATTACTTCCGGCAAGAATACGTAGTATTCCTATTTTCCCAAAATCACCAACATCGCCTGCATATCTGTCTTGCATTCTTGTTTCATCCTCAAATTCTTTATTTAATATATTATAATATGTAATACAGAGCGTGTTAAAGGCATCTTAGCATAAAATATATCTTTTCTATTTTAAAGTAAATTTTTCAAGTTTGATAGAAATATTCATTACTAACCCGGACGAGGCATGCGGCTCAGCTATTTATTTCAATATTTCCCTTACCATCCACTTTAACATCTAAATCAAATATTTCGCAAGCAATATCAGAGGGAATAGAAAAGTATATAGCAGAAATTACTTTATCGCCAAGAGACACGTTTTTTATATACTTTCCGTCATTACATGATATATTTTTTGCTTTGCTGTCATAAATATATTCAACGTTTTTATAGCTGAAATGCGTCATTCCATCATAATACGCTTCCGTTCCTCCCAATTCTTTAAGTACTAATTCAATAGGAATATAGAGCTTGTTATTTATGTAAGCGGCAGGATATCCGATATATTTGCCGTTTACAAAGACACATGGCATGTTTTTACCGCAGAAATCGATTAAACTATTTTCTTCAATACGGTAATATTCGCGGAAGGTTTGGTAAAAATATCCGTCATCCTGCATCATAGTATGTCTGTATAGATCATCGTAATCAAGACAGTAAGATATCTTTTGACCGCTATTTCTAACATTTGAAATATTTATATTGTCTATTGATTTATTGTAGACATACCCTTTTATTGTCGGAAAGATAACAGCCACTCCGATAACGGCAGCTATAGCTGGAAAAAATGTTTTCTCTGAAAATGCCTCTGTCAAAAAGCTTGATATCACCGGTATAATAAGCAGTATAAACGGAAGGAAGGTACGCGGATATATAGATTCGGTACCAAGCATGACAAAAACGCTTGCGTACGCGGTGATAAGTAAAATGCCCTGATAACGCAGAGATTCCGTTTTAATTAAAATGTATATAAGATATACTGTATAAACGGTATTTAAAACAAAAATAGAAATGCATAAAGCCTTACTGTCAGTCTGCCATAATAAATAAGTTCCTAGTAAGCATCCCCAGAAAAAGGATATATGTCTAAGCGTTTTATTTGATTTTATTGCAATAAAGGACGCCAATGCGATTAAAACGCAAAACAGACCTGCGCCCTGTGGAGAAAAAAGCTGCTTTGATAATGACCAAAGCCGATTTAATATTTCTGCCGGGTTTATTTTTCCGAGTAAATTCTCAATCCCACATGAATTTTCTCTACCTGCCCGAGTTATCGTAGCCGGAGAAAGCATAACGGTGATCCATCCTAAAAAACACGGAAGACAACTTTTTAAGATGATTTCTTTGATATTTATATTTTTATATTTTATTTCACTTAAAGTAACGGAGAGCGTCAGGCATATTGCCGCAAATCCGCACTGCTCGGTGGTAGCACCGCATAAAAACAATAAAAATACCCCGGTTACAGGAATTTTACCT
Source organism: Oscillospiraceae bacterium (assembly GCA_034925865.1). Classification (NCBI taxonomy): domain Bacteria; kingdom Bacillati; phylum Bacillota; class Clostridia; order Eubacteriales; family Oscillospiraceae; species Oscillospiraceae bacterium. The sequence continues at coordinate 27,050 of JAYFRN010000002.1, forward strand.
TTTGTTACATTCCGTTTTAAAAACCAAAGAACCATAATTATCATAAAAGACGGATAAACATAATTAAAAAAGGCAGATCTCCATAAAAGGCTCTCGCGTAAAATCCGAACCGGAATAAGCAGCACTGCCGAAAACGAGAGCGCGATAAAAAAAGCACTGTTGTGGCTGAAAGCCTTACTCGAAAAATAAAAAGACGCATAAAGTATCATACCTGCAACGATGGAAAACACAACCGTACCTAACGGTATTATCGCTTCCGCAAGCAGATGAACGATAACTCTTCCGTTGAAGGTCTTGTAATGCTCTACATTTTTCATAATAAAGCTTATGAATCCATCTCTGAAAAATGTACCGTAATAGTAATCATCCGCATATAAAAGGATATTATTTATGATAATTATCAAACAAGCAAGCGAAGCAATCAGGCATATTACAGAGAATATATTCTTTTTTGTTATTATGCTTTTCATAAATAATATACTTTCTTCTTTTAGTCTGCCAAATTATATTTAAATATAAATTACTCAATGATTCAGAATATAATGATGATATAATCATAGTATAACATATCATTGCTTTCATTTCAAGATAAAATTATTTTTCATTAGTAAAAACAAAACAGCTTTATCAATCCCGTTAGAGAAAGATAAAGCTGTTTTATTAAGTTTCTTGCCCGGCTTCTTTTCAACGAAGACGTGTATTCTTCATCATATGTCAATTAATTTTCATTGAAAATCCCAATTTTACGGAACCTCGCATAACGCTGAGCTAAAAGCTCATCCTTTGATATGGCCGATAATTCCTGAATATCGGCAAAAAGCCGCTCGCTGATATTGCCGCACATGGAATCGAAATTATCAAAATCCTCATCGAACACTCCGTCGGAGACCGACATTGAAATCATATCCTCCGATGTGATTTTAAGGCTTTCAGCTATTTCGCACGCGCGGGATACGTCCTTAAGCAGGATTTCAGCGCAGCCCTCTGCCGATATGACGGAGTAAACCGAATTTTTCAGCATATACACCCGGTTCGCGACCGCTATTCCGAGCGCGCCTCCGCTGCCGCCTTCACCTATTATTATCGAGATTACAGGAACCTTAAGGCCCTGCATCAAAACAAGATTCTGCGCTATCGCCTGACCCTGTCCGCGCGCTTCCGCTTCTTCGCCGCATGCCGCGCCGGCGGTATCCACAAAGCACACAACCGGACGATTGAATTTTTCAGCCTGCTTCATAAGCCGGTATGCTTTACGGTATCCCTCCGGCATCGCCGATCCGAAGCCGCAGGCAATCCTCTCCTCGGTGTTCCGTCCGCGCTCTATTCCGAGATAGGTGACGACAATACCGCCCAGCTCTCCTATTCCGCCGAGCATCGCGGGATCGTCGCCAAAGCACCGGTCGCCATGCAGCTCAGTACGCCGTTCAAAAATACGCTCAATATATTTTAACGCGGTAGGACGGTCAGGCGAACGCGCCGCCAATAATCTTTCATACGATGTCATTCTTGTCCGCCTCCGTTTCTTATGTGCTGTGATAAAAGCCTGCCGAGAACGGCTTTCAGTTCGCTTCTCGGAACGATGTTGTCAATAAAGCCGTGCGAAAGGACAAATTCAGCGCTCTGAAAATCAGCCGGAAGCTTTTTGCGTGTGGTTTTCTCGATGACCCGCCTGCCGGCAAAGCCGACCAATGCCCCCGGCTCACAGAGAATAATATCGCTCTGCATGGCAAAGCTTGCCGTTACTCCGCCGGTGGTCGGATTTGTCAAAACTGAAATGAACAGGTTTTCTGCCGATCCGTGTCTCTCGACGGCTCCGCTCACCTTTGCCATCTGCATCAAGGATAATATGCCTTCCTGCATACGCGCGCCGCCCGACGCACAAAAGCCGACGACCGGAAGCGACTTTTCTGTCGCATATTCAAACAGACGCGTGAGCTTCTCTCCGACCGCGCTTCCCATACTGCCCATCATAAATTTTGCTTCCATTATGAAGACTGCCGCAGAGAGGCCTGTTATTGACGCACTCCCGCATATTACCGCTTCGGTTTCTCCCGAATCGTTGCGCGCCTTTGCTATTTTGTTGTTGTATCCGGGAAAAGTAAGAGGATTTCCGCTTGATATCTCTGTAAAAAGCTCATTAAAGCTCGCGCGGTCGGTAACAAGCTTAAGCCGGCTGCGCGCGCTTATTTGATAATGATGTCCGCACCAGGGGCAAACGGCGCTGTTTTTTGCAATTATATGCTGAGGCTCGTATCGTTTGCAGACAGGACATTGTAAATATTCCTCACCCGGTTGCTTTTGATTGATTCCTCCGGGTTCAAGTGAATTCGCAGCTTTTTTGAAAATTCCCAAGAATTTATCCATAATTATTTAATACCCTTGATGTATTCAGAATAAAATGCCGTGTCGTAATTGCCGTCGACAAATTCACGCGACGAAATCACATGAAGCAGCTCGTCGATATTGGTCGCAATGCCGGTGATCGCTGTTTCGCACAAAGCCGAATTCATTCTACGTATGGCTTCGGCACGGTTTGGCGCCCATACCACCAGCTTTCCGAGCATGGAATCATAATAAGGCAAAACAGTACTGCCGCTAAAAAGAGCTGAATCGAAGTGAATCCTCACGCCGCTCGGCGCGTGAAGAAAATCAATCTTCCCGGATTCTCCGGCATTAATGCGGCATTCAATTGAAGCGCCCTGAAGAGCAACATGTTCGAATTCATCAGGCAACGGGATCTGCGCGGCAATTCTTATCTGCCACTTTACTATATCGATTCCGCTGATTTCCTCCGTAACCCCGTGTTCAACCTGTAAACGCGTGTTCATCTCGATAAAATAAAAATTTTCTTTTTCATCGACAAGAAACTCTACAGTACCAGCGTTTTTATATCCCGCTTCCCGCGCGACAGCGATAGCCGCATCCTTAAGCGAGCTTCTCAGCCGATCCGAAATCGCCGGACATGGCGTTTCCTCTATAACCTTCTGATTATTCTTCTGAAGCGAGCAGTCGCGTTCGCCTAATGTTATAATTTTGCCGTAATTATCGGCAAGCAGCTGAACCTCTATATGTCTGATATGAGTTAAATATTTTTCTATATATACATCAGCGCATCCGAATGCTTTTTTTGCTTCTCCTGAAGCTGCCGAAAATGCTCCGCGCAGTGATTCCGCGTCATTCGCGCGGCGTATGCCTTTTCCGCCCCCTCCGAGGCTTGCCTTGACCAAAACAGGATATCCTATTTCAGTCGCAAATTTTAAAGCTTCTTCTTCGCTTTTGATCACTCCGGTGCCCGGTACGGTCGGAACGCCCGCGCTTGCGGCAATTTCACGCGCGCGGCTTTTTTCGCCCAGAGAACGTATACATTCACTGTCAGGACCTATGAAAAGCAGATCCTGCGCCTCGCACAGCCTTGCGAAATCAGCATTTTCAGACAGAAAGCCGCAGCCGGGGTGAATACCGACCGCTCCTGTGGCTATCGCCGCGCTGACGATCCTCTCCATATTCAAATAGCTGTCGCCGGAATACGCTCCGCCGACACAGACGCTTTCGTCCGCAAGCGCAACATGCAGCGAATCCCGTTCCGCTTCCGAAAAGACCGCAACTGTTTTAATACCCATTTCACGGCAGGCGCGAATGATCCTCACCGCCGCCTCCGAACGGTTGGCAATAAGTATTTTTGCTATCATAGTTTTACCCGTTTCCTGTCAAAGCAAATGAAAATTCCGCGGATACGCATTTTTTACCGTTCACAAAGCCTTCGCCGGAAGCAAAATAAATGCTGCCGCAAACACGAGTTATGCGGCACTCAGTGCAGAATAACTCTCCGGGCTTGACCGGGCGGCGAAACCGTACATGATCAAGTCCGGTAAACATCGGAGTTTTCCCTTCGCTTTGAGCAGCGAGGAGAACGCATACCGACTGCCCCATCATTTCACAGAGTATGACTCCGGGGACAACCGGGTTTCCAGGAAAATGACCGTCCAAAAACCATTCGTCTCCTCTGATTTTGACTGTTCCGCGAGCAACACCATCCATCGCTTCGGCTTCGTCAAGCAGAAGCATGGAATTGCGGTGCGGCAGTAGCTTTTTAAGTTCTTCTTTATTCATCCGAAACACCGAACGCGGAGAAACGGTCCGCCCGCGTCCCTTCCACATTATTTATCAATGTTTTTATTCATTTTCATTTTTATCTTCATTAATTTCAATTTCAATTTCAAAAAGGGGCTGATTGTATTCGACGAGCTTTCCGCTTTCGACACAGACTTTTACTATTGTTCCACCCACTCCGGCCGTAATATCGTTAAGCATTTTCATCGCCTCAATAATGCATACCACATCACCCACATCAACCCGTGAACCGACGCTTACATACGGAGGTTTGTCAAGAGCGGGTGAAAAATAAACCGTTCCGACAATCGGCGATTTTAATATATAGATATTCTTCCTGGGTAAGGTGTTTTCAAAGCGCGGCATAGTATCAGGCTGTGAATTATCAGTTTGAACCGATAAAGGCAGGGGCGGCTGCGGAGATGTTAAATTCGGTTTTTCAAGTGCGATATGTGTATCACCATCGGTTATATCGAGCTTAACTAGTCCGAATTCCCGCATTATTTCAGCTGCTTCACGAAGTCTTGATATATCCATAATTCGGTTTCACCCTTCTGTTTTTTTGAATGCCACACAGGCATTATGTCCACCGAAACCGAGCGAAACAGATAAAGCTATATCAAGTTTCGCATGCTGTGCGGTATTCGGGGTATAATCGAGATCGCAGGATTCATCCGGCTCGAATAAATTTATCGTCGGAGGAATTATTTCGTCTCTCAGCGCGCATATAGCGGCGATGGCTTCCACGCCGCCGGCGGCACCGAGCATATGCCCTGTCATAGATTTAGTTGAGCTTATATGCAAGCGCTTCGCTTCCTCGCCAAAAGCAAGTTTAAGCGCAAGCGTCTCTGTTTTATCATTGAGAGGCGTTCCCGTACCGTGTGCGTTTACATAAATTTTTGAACAGTCGCCGCCGTCCGAACCGGAAAGAGAATCCCTGATCGCACGCATGCTTTCCGTTCCTTCCGGACGCGGAGCAGTGATGTGATATGCGTCACAGGTGGAACCGTACCCGAAAATTTCAGCATATATTTTCGCGTTTCTTGAAACTGCGTGTTCATACTCCTCTAAAATCAGAGTTCCCGCGCCTTCGCCGAGTACGAAGCCGGCGCGCCTCCGGTCAAACGGAAGCGATGCCGCAGACGGATCAGCAGCGTCGGTAAGCGCCATGCAGTTCCCGAAGCCGGCAACGGTAAGAGGATTTATCGCCGCCTCCGTGCCTCCGCATATTATCGCGTCCGCATATCCGCCGGTTATTGCTCTGTATGCTTCTCCGATCGCCGATGTTGAGCTGGCGCAAGCGGTGCAAACCGAAATACACCCGTTGTTTGCGTGATAACGAATTGCGATGCTTCCCGCGGCCATATTGATTATCATTTTGGGAATGAACTGTGGCGTAACCTTGCGCGGTCCGCCTTCAAGAAATGCCTGATGTTCCGAACACAGCGTATTGAAGCCCCCGATTCCGGAACCGTAATACACTCCCAACCTGTCAGGAGATATTTTCCCCAAAATTCCGCTGTCCTCAATCGCCTCATCCGCGGAATAAAGCGCGTACTGAACAAATAAATCGTTTTTGCGCACCGTTGTTTTTTCGAGACGCGTTAAGGGATCAAAGTTTTTAAGCTCGGCAGCAAGCGTATATTTTGAATCCGTTGCATCATACGCTTTTATTTTCCCAATTCCGTTTTTCCCGTTTCTGAGCGCCTCGGTAAATTCAGCTACCGAATTGCCGATCGGAGTCAGCGCGCCAATTCCGGTTACAACTACTCTTTTCATATGTTTACTCCAAAGCGTGTATTATTTTTACATGGCCAAACCGCCGTCGACACGAATAACCTCTCCTGTTATATAGCCGGCTTCGTCCGAAGCCAGAAATGCCGCAAGCGCCGCCACATCCGCCGGCTCACCTCTGCGACGTGCGGGAATGCTCTCCTCAAATCCGGATTCCGGAAGTGATGCGGTCATATCCGTATTGATGAAGCCGGGCGCTATTGCGTTGACACATATGCTGCGTCCCGCAAGTTCCTTTGCGACCGATTTTGTAAGACCTATAAGTCCGGCTTTTGATGCACTGTAATTTGCCTGTCCCGCATTACCGCAAAGTCCGACAACTGATGTAATATTTATGATCCTGCCGCTTTTTTGACGTAAAAACAAAGGATAAACCTGTTTGATCATATTAAAGCTTCCCTTTAAATTTACATTCATCACCGCATCGAAATCCTCGGGTTTCATCGCAAGAAGCAGCTTGTCACGCGTTATCCCCGCGTTGTTTACCAGAATATCAATATGTCCAAAATCCGCGCAAACCTGCTTTACGAGCACAGCGCAGTCATCATAATCAGACACGTCGCATTTGTATACTTTCGCTCCCGCACCCGGAGCAAGCATCGAAAGAATTTCTGCAAGCGTTTTCTCGGCGGCATCCTGTCTCCCCTGATATATAATCGCAACCGAACAACCTTCCACGGCAAATTTTTCACATATGGCGCGTCCTATACCGCGGGAACCTCCGGTCACTATCGCAACTTTATTCTTCAGCATCCGTATGTCCAACCTCCCCGGAAACATCCGATATGTCTTCATAATTCTGTATGGAATAAGCTGCCACGCCGGGCAGGATCTTTTCAACAAACTTTTTAAGCGTGGCGCCTGCGCCCACTTCAATGAATACATCAGCGCCTTCGGCGCTCATATTCTGAATTATTTTCTGCCATTTGACAGGATGATTTATCTGTGAGAAAAGCAATCCGGATGCGATATCTGACACATATGGCTGAGCGGAATAATTTGAATAAACAGGAATTTCCGGCTCGCGCAGTATAAAGTCCTTCAGGAATTCTGCGAATGACACGGCCGCCTTATCCATAAACGGAGAATGAAATCCGCCGCTTACCGCAAGGGTAAGCACTTTGCCGCCCGCCGCCGAGACAGAATGAACGAATTCTTTTTCTATGTTTTCCGCAACGGCGCATACAAGCTGACCTGGGCAATTATAATTCACCGGATACGCCTGTGCGAAACCATGGCAAATTTCTTCTACCTTTTCATCCGGAAGCTTCATAACAGCGATCATTTTCGCGGGATTGCTCGCGGCGCATTCGGCCATAAGCTCCGCGCGGCGGCAAACCAGACGAAATCCGTCTTCATATGTAAAAGCACCCGCATAGGCAAGCGCGGGAAGCTCTCCAAGAGAAAAGCCGGCGGCAAAATCGGCATGGATTCCCTTCTCTCCGAGCGCAATAGCCCCCGCGAGTGCCGCAAGATATAGGCATGGCTGAGTGTTTCGAGTATCGCGGAGCGCCGCCGCATCTGAACCGAAGGCAATTTCCATCGTTCCGGGGCGAAGCATTTCGGCCGCTTCATAAAGCGAACGCACAGATTTGCTTGAATCGTAAAAGAGCTTTCCCATTCCCGGAAACTGCGAACCCTGTCCTGAGAATATAAATGCGCACCGACGTTTCATTTCCAGTCAACTCCGTTCATTAGACCTTCGGCCTGTGTGAATATTTCGGAAATTATCTCCGCTGCTGTCTGTTCGCGATTGATCATTCCGGAAATCTGACCGGCAAGGAAGCATCCCTGATCTCGATCTCCCTCGACAGCCGCTTTCCTGAGCGCGCCCACGCCGAGAGCAGCAACGTCTTCGGCAGTCGTTTCTGGCAGATATTCCGTTTTGAGAAAATCACGGCTGAATTTATTTTTCAGACAGCGGCATGTATTGCCGCCGAAGCGCCTTCCCGTAGTGACTGTAGATATGTCACTCGCGTGCATAACCATATCCTTATAATTCTGATGCACTCCGCATTCTTTTGCCACTAAAAAGCGTGTTCCGAGCTGGACGCCTTCCGCGCCAAGCGCAAAGCTCGCCGCTATACCGCGTCCGTCGGCAATTCCTCCGGCAGCCAGAACCGGAAGCTTTACCGCGTCACATACCTGCGGAACAAGCGTCATTGTCGTAAGCTCTCCAATATGTCCGCCCGATTCCTGACCCTCGGCGACAACCGCGTCCGCACCGCTCCGCTCCGCAGACTTTGCCATAGCGACCGAAGCAATTACAGGGACCACCTTTATCCCGCGGCTTTTCCAAAGCTCCATATATTTTGCGGGGCTTCCGGCGCCGGTTGTTATGATTGCGACACGCTCGTCGGCGGCGATCTGTGCCACCTCATCGACATAAGGGCTCATTAGCATTATATTGACTCCGAAGGGCTTATCAGTCAAACTGCGCGCAAGCGCGATTTGTTGACGAAGATACTCCGCATTGGCGTTCATAGCCGATATAATTCCAAGCCCGCCGCCGTTTGATACGGCCGCGGCAAGACGGGCATCGGCGATCCATGCCATTCCGCCCTGAAATATTGGATACTTTATTTTTGCGAGTTCGCAAATCCTGTTTTTATTCATATTAATGACCATGACACATTCATCAAGACAGATGAATGAATCTATCCTGTTCGAAAAATTTTACGGTTTCACAGCAAGCCGGTGGCTTATTGCAAATTCAGGTGTCGGGTACGCAAAGCAAAAATCATCTCGAAGGTTATATTTATTCAGTCTTATTCTTTGCTGCCGATGCTTTCTCTACTTTTTCGGCGAATTCTCCTACAGTTTTCTGCATTCCGTCAAGCTCAATCGAAATTGAAAATTCATCTTCAAGCCTCATTACCATTTCAGCAACATCAAGCGAATCAATTTCAAGATCCGAAAAAAGCGTTTCCCTCGTTATTTCACTAGGGTCCCTATCTGTTTTTTCAGCTATAATTTCAACTATTTTCTCAAAAATCATTTTCTTTTAATCCTTTTCGTAATATAATTTATTTATGAATACTGCCGCACGGGCAGATGTCACCATTTAATCAGGCATGCTGCGCTTGTCATCCCGCTGCCGAACGCGGACATAATAATAAGATCGCCGCGTTTCAGCATTCCGTTTCTGTTCATTTCGTCAAGGGCGATCGGAATTGAGGCGCTCGAGGTGTTTCCGTATTTTTCAATATTCAAATAGAATTTTTCAGAACTCACCTTGAGCCTTACGGCGGCATAATCTATTATCCGTTTGTTTGCCTGATGAGGCACTATATAAGCGATGTCTTCCATAGACAAATTGTTTTCTGCCAGAAGATATTCTATATCCGAGCACACGGAATTAACCGCGAATATAAAAGTTTCCTGTCCGTTCATATGTATGAAAGGCTCCGGAGAATCGGCTTTGTAAAACGGCGAATTCTCGCCCGAAAACTGCGGAACACATACAACGTCGCATCCTCCAGTGGTTTTAAAAACAGACGATTTATAGCTGTCGCCCTCTTCAAGCAGAACCGCGCCCGCTCCGTCTCCGAAAATAACACAGGTTGAGCGGTCACGCCAATCCACCATGCGGCTCATGCGCTCCGCACCGACAATCAAAAGCTTTTTGACCTTGCCCCGTGCAAAAAAGCCCGCCGCCGTTTCGAGCAGATAAATAAAACCCGAACAGGCTGCACTGACATCGTAAGCCATACAGCTCAGACCGAGGCGCTGGGCAAGAATACATGCAATCGACGGAGAAGCATATTCCGAGCTGATGCAGGCGCATATTATTCCGTCAAGCTCAGCAGGCTTAACGCTGCCGTTTTCCAAAGCGTTAATTGCCGCTCCGTATGCCAGATCGGCAGCGCTTTGGGTTGTGCATATATGGCGCTCATGTACACCGACTCTCTTTTTTATCCATTCATCCGAGGTATCAATATATTGTGTAAGCTCATCATTTGTTACAATTCTTTCGGGAATAAATTTCCCGGTCGCTATAATTTTAAAATTCATAATGCACCGTTTCATTTGTATTTGTCAGTTAGTATTCAAAAACGGCATATTGGTTACAAGAAACCATGAAATAAAATTAAAAATATTTTTGTAACCTTTTATCAAATACCGACACTAAACAGAATAAGAATGATTTATTTAAATATAAGGAAGGAGAAGCGGTGGATAATAACTTAGAAAAAAATTTCGAACAGTTTTATATAGATTTTTATCCGAGAATTTATGCCTTCCTTTGCCGGCTTTCGGGAAACAGCGATCTCTCGGAGGATTTGACTCAGGAGACCTTTTATCAGGCATATATTTCGTTCCACAAGTTCAAAGGTGACAGCGATATATTCACATGGCTGGCGGCGATAGCAAAATACACATATTTTAAATATCTTAAGAAGAACCGTATGGATCTGAACACGGTCTGCCTTGATTCAATCGCCGATGTATACTGCTCCGGAGACAGTGAATCCCCCGAAGAAATTTTTCAACGTCAGCAGGTAATAACGGGAGTAAAAAGAATAATATCTAAAATTCCCGAAAAATACCGCAATGTAGTTATTCTGCGGATATATGCCGAAATCCCCTTTTCTCAAATAGCAAGTGTACTCGGAATAACAGAAAATTCAGCAAAGGTGATATATTTCAGGGCAAAAAAAATGCTCATGGAGGAATTAAATGATGAATATAACATGTGATACCATTATCGATCTCGTCAGCCTGTATAAAGACGGCACGGCGAGCAAAAGCACAATGGAACTGGTCAACGATCACCTGCGTGAGTGTCCTGAATGCCGGTATTATTACCGTCATTACAGAATCAGACCGGAAACGCCCGAACAGAAAGCGCCGTTTGTTTCAGAGCTGAACCCAAACGAAGCCGATTTAAAATATTTCGGTCTTTCGCAAATGATAAACAGGAAAAGACGCAACGACCATATCGCTACGTCTTTTGGTTCAATTGCGCTTATTGTGTTGACCGCGGCAGTATGTCTGACCATTTCAAAGAAAATAAACGACAGACTTTAAAGGATTCCGCTTTTTATCTCCTTGAAACCCTGAAAATCATTGCTTTTTATTAACTCGGCGATTAAATAGTTACCGCTGAAAGAGTGAAAAGGCTCTGGTATATGATCTTTTCTCATTGTAAAACAAGGATTATTTAATTGCCGAGTTAATAACACAATGTACTGTGCTGAGATTTTTTATAAACTGATCAATTATTATGAACACTTTTTGCGGATTGCTAATACACTGTAATGGTGGTGATTATATGGCAATCCGTGTTTTTATTGATCAGGGGCACAACCCGGGAAATATAAATCCAGGGGCCGAAGGGAACGGTCTTACCGAACAGGAAGTTACATATAAAGTAGGAATATATCTGGCGGATATTTTAAGAAAAGATCCGCGTTTTGAAGTGCGTGTTTCACGCAAAACTCCGAGCGCAGTCGTCGGCACCTCGACCGCAAGCAGCCTGACGCAGAGAGTATATATGGCAAACAGCTGGCCTGCTAACTATTTTATTAGCATCCACTGTAATGCGTTCAGCAATCCCTCAGCAAACGGAACAGAAGCATTGGTTTACGCGCAATATACTCAAGGATATTGGCTTGGTGAACATATCCTTAAATCAATTGTCTCAAGAATGGGAACACAGAACAGAGGCGTGAGAATCCGTCCCGATATCTATGTCCTCAGAAAAACAAAAATGCCGGCAGTCCTGATTGAGCTCGCCTTTATCACCAATGAAAGCGACGCCGCCCTGCTGCGCGACAATCCTTATGGTTTCGCATATGCAATTTATGAGGGAATGCTCGGCTATTTCGACTTTCAACCCATTTGATAAAAGCGAATTATATTAAAGTACATATCCATTATTAATGCGGCATCTAAATAATATTGTTTTATTAGAGAGAAAAGCCCATATGCCAGAGCTTTTTCTCTCTTTCAGCGGTAATTATTTAATTTCCGAGTTAATTATCTGCTTTTTACGAGCCCTCTGCACAGAAAAAGTTGCAGAGGCTTTTTTTTGAAAAGCGTGTCTTATAATCATATAAAATCTATGGACATTTTTATTGTCAAATGCATGAAATTTGCATATTATATAAGGAAATGGCGTGATAAAACTTTTATACACTGCTTAAACATGATATTTATACATATAGCAAAATCGATGAATTTATTCCTTTCGCCTTGCACTAAGGATTATTACCCTTGCATTATAAACCAATCATTGAAACACAGTATCACAATTTACATAATATATAACAATAAAACAAACAATGAAACGGAGAAAGCCTTATGTCACAAGGATATCTTATATTAAAACTCAGAACCGCCTTCAATCAGTTAGCGGTTAATAAATGTAAAATAAAAATCGATACCTCCAACGGGACGACTGTTTACGAAAAAACCACCGGATTGGAAGTCGGCGGCATGACTCAGCCGATACCTCTTGAGGCTCCGGATTTGAATGAAAGCCTTAATCCCCATTTTTCTGGAACACCATATTCGGTATATACTGCCGCAGTAAGTGCGGACGGATATTATAGAAGTATAATAAACAACATTCAGATATTCGGAGATAATACGGCAATTCTGCCGGTAGATATGATCCCGCTTCCCGTAACCGTTCCGTCTCCCGATGCCGCTCCTCCGCTCAACTATCTGATTCCTCCTCATCACCTTACATACACGCAAAATGAAACAATTAAAAAAATTCCCGACAGTAAAGCGAATCTAAATCCTGTGCAGGAACGGAAAGCGGATAAAATTATGTCCGATGATATCGTAAAACCTGCAATACAAATTCTGGAGGGAGTTTATATACCAGAAAAAATTGTCGTGCATCTCGGAGCTCCGTCCTCTAACGCTGAAAATTATACGGTCAGCTTTACGGATTATATAAAAAACGTGGCGTCAAGCGAAATATATCCGACCTGGCCGAAAAGCTCGCTTCAAGCAAATATTATTGCGCAGATTTCGCTTGCTCTGAACAGGATTTACACCGAGTGGTACAGAAGCAGAGGGTATAACTTTGACATCACTTCATCAACCGCCTATGATCAATATTTTGTAAAAGGAAGAAATGTATTTGATTCGATCTCTTCAGAGGTTGATGAAGTATTCAATGTATATATAAAAAGACCATTCAGTACAGCGCCTTATTATGCGGAATATTGCAGCGGTACTACCGTGACATGTCCGGGAATGAGCCAATGGGGCACAGTCTCTCTCGCGAATGAGGGATACAGCTTTGATGAAATAATCAAATATTATTATGGCAATGTCGAGCTGGTCGCTTCAAGAAATTTGCGCGCGATTACAAGCTCTTATCCGGGAACTCCGTTATCTATCGGCTCAAAAGGCGATAATGTACGGCTTATCCAGTCTCAATTAAACCGCATCGCGATAAATTATCCGATAATACCATTTACGCCGACAGACGGCGTTTTCGGCGAGATGACAGATAAGGCGGTCAGGGCGTTTCAAAAGCTGTTTCTTACATCAGTCGACGGAATAGTCGGTAAATCGACATGGTACAAAATATCATATGTATATGTTTCCGTTAAAAGGCTTGCTGAACTGTCAAGCGAAGGACAGCGCCCGGCATATACGGAGTATGCATATCCCGGATTTGTTCTTAAATTAAATTCCAAGGGCATTGAGGTACAGCAGATTCAGTTTTATTTAAGCAAAATTAATCTGGTAAATCCGAATGTGCTAACCACCGTGGTCGACGGCTTTTTCGGACGCGGCACGGAAAATTCCGTAAAAAGCTTTCAACGCAATTATAATCTTACCGAAGACGGAATCGTCGGAAAAATAACGTGGCTTTCTATTGTTAATGTATATCTCGGCGCTGTGAAGAATCTTGACGTGCCGAATTCTCCTTTTACCTTAAGACCGTATCCCGGAACACCGCTTCGTGTCGGTTCGACCGGAGACGACGTACGTCACGTTCAGGCAATGATAAATCTGATAAACACAATTTTTGTCCCGATTAAATCGCTTAAAGAAGACGGCGGCTTCGGAGCCCTCACCAAAGCAAGTGTCATGGAATTTCAGAAAATTTATAATTACATAGCTGACGGAATTGTCAGCAGGCAGACATGGAACAGACTTACATCCACATACAACGAGGTTGCGTCAAAATGTATCTTTTCAGACAGGACATGCGTAGGCACCAAGTCATACGCGGGAACGCCTTTAAAACGCGGCTCTGCGGGAAATGAAGTAAGATATATACAGGCGCGACTGAAACTCATATATCAATATCTGCCGATAATAGGAGAAGTCGAGATTGACAGCATATTCGGCGCCCAGACAGAAAAGACGGTAATGTCCATTCAAAGGCTGTTCGGGCTGGTTCCCGACGGGATTGTGGGACAGACAACCTTCAATCTGATCAATTATATATATTGCGCAAGTGATTATGGGTGCCTTTCAAAGCCATCCGCAAGCGGCATATCCGTCATATCCGAAGCGGATTTGCCCGTTTCAACAGATCCGGACGAGGAACCTGAAACAAGTGCCGAGTGGGAAGATATACAAGAGAGTAATCAATAATAAGTTATAAGTTATAAGTTAATAATAAAAACAAAGACATATTCACGGTCTCTTTTTACCTTTAAAAAGCAAGAGATGCGAATATGTCTTTGCGTATAATTTTAAATCGTAGCGTTTAACGAACACGAAAACCCGAGTGCGTTCGGTTTTCATATATGTTGAATTATTTCTTAGATTTAATCCGGAGGATTTATATCCGAACGAGCTATTCCGGTGATCGTGCTTTTATTGCTTGTAGTCAGCAAGTTTATCATCTGCGAAGCTAATTTCTCTGATTCACCGTTGCTTTCTTTGCCGTTATCAGAGGAACGAAGCTGCGTCCGAAATGCCTCCAGAGGCTCAACCGCAAGTATTCCGAATTTCGCAATTTCAGCCCATTTTTCCTGTGACGAAAGAGAAGCATTTGACATTACCTGAGGAACTTCGTTGACAGCATTTATTTTCAGTTGTTTCCAACTGGATAAAAATGATTTGCTGTCCTGCCAGTTGTATGCTTTAAAGCTTTTCAAATCAACTTTCGCGATATCCTCCATCGCGATTGCCAATATATAACCTTTCAAACCTGTATAAGCATTTTCATCAGCAAGGCACTTCTCAATCGCATTCATTGCGTCCAGACCCATCGCAACCAGCCTATTATATTCGCTGTTGTTTGCAATATAGTCATAAGGGTTTGAGCTTAATCCAAGAGGCAAACTGTTTGTGCAGTTTTTGCCATCAAGTTTCTTAACTTCATCAATCTGTTTTTCAACTTCTGTTAATGTCGATTTTATTATGTCATAAGCGCCGGCACTTGTAGTATTAGCAAATACTCCGATAATTAAGAATGACATCACTAATATGCATATAGCTAAAATTGAAATTCTTTTAATTTTTCCGGTAAGCATGATGCTTGTTTACTCCCTTTCGATTTTTGATATAATTTATAAAAAGGCAGCTGAATTGCACTGCATAAAACAATCTGATAATATTTTTATTATATAACATACATTGCTATATGTCAATACGATTTTGACATATCTATAATTATCTTCATAATCCTCTCCGCGCTTTGAACCGGCGAAAGCTCGGTTATATCGATTGTCGGACAATCAAGACCACCAAAAATATTACGGGTGTTTCTCAGTGCTCTTTCTATGCGTTCATCATCTCTGTTATCAGCCTTCAATCGGCGGATGTTTTCCGCTTCATCACAGACAAGCAGAATCGTATAAAGACGAAAATCTACCTTTTTTTTGAGTTCATTCAATAAATCGTTAAAAAGCTGTTTTCTGTGCCCATGAAAACCATATGGGAATATCACATTATCGATAATTGAACAGCCAAAATAATTGAGCATCAGATCTAATATATTCTTTTTATTTACGAAAACAGTCTCGTCATTAAGCTGTGCCGGATTCATCATTCGGCAATAATCGCTGTCGATATATGCGGAATTCGGCAGAAGACGAAGCAACTGTGCGCTTATTGTAGATTTTCCGATGCCGTTTGCTCCAAGAATTAAAATAAGATTTTTCATTTTCTTTATCACTTTACATATATCAAAACAACTCGTCAAGAAGAATATAATACTTTATTTTCTCTTCATCCGGCTTTATGCCGAGCTCGTTAAACAACAGCTCTTTATATTTTATGAAATCATTGTTGTTATACCCGTATAAACAGAGGTTGTGTTCAAAAGAACGCACACACAGCGCGATATCCTGCCATATGTCCGCAACCCCGGCGTTTCCGAGATCGAGAAAGCCCACGGCTTTGTCACCGGACACGAATACATTCGGTAAACAGTAATCGCCATGTGAAAGCGAAAGCGCAAAGTCTTGTTTGGGACGTTTGGCACAAAGAAAATCATAAAGTGCCTGTATATCAGAAAAGCCGTCTTCACTTAAGGTATCGTCATTCAGGTCATCCAAATCGACAAGGTCATTTTCAATATTGTATTTTGCCGCTTTCAGCTTTTCATCAAGCCCGTTTTTAACCGGGCAGGACGAAACATCAACTTTCCAAAGCATTTTCAATCCGTCAGCCAATGCTTTTACCATGTGCTCAGGCGACGCCATATTTAAGTCAGAGCAGGCCATTTCACCGCGCAGCCGTGTCATCAGAAGATAATTCTTTGCGTCCGCTTGTTCAAATTCGACAATTCTCGGCACGGGCAGCTTTCCATCGAGCCATTCTAGCATAATCTTTTCATTATTCGCCGACTCACAGGTATTTTCGATTTTCAAAGCCATTTCATCAAATAAAAGCACATCAGAGCCCGATTCTCCGATTGAATCTTTATTATAAGTAAGTCCGCGCACCTTGCGGAATATGTTTTCGGGAAGTTGGTTTATGTCAAACATTTTTAACCTTCATATTAAATACAAGTTTCCTCAAACTCTTTAATATCTTTTATACTTTTTAGCACAATGACCTTATCACCGTATGTCATAATGCGGGCTTTTATCTTCGTATCGTATTCCCTCGCCCATTTGAACATACATTTAAGCATTTTCCATGTAGGCTTATAACCGCATTTTTCAAGCCCAAAATTTTGCAATAAATGCCGCATTATTATTCTGTGCCGACGAACAGGAATCGGTATATCAAGTAATATGATTTTATCGACCTCCCGCCTTCCCTTTTCGAAGCATTCGCGTCCGGTATCCTCGATAATATATGACGGTTTGGCAAGAATTCCGGCAAAAATCAAATCCCGTTCTTCAGGTGTACGCCTGCGGTTTCCTGTGGGGTTGGTATCGTCCTTTTCATGAACAACTTCATCGAGACTGTAAAACGGAATTCCTGTCCTCTGTGAGATACTGCGCGCGAGCGTTGTCTTTCCGCTTGCGACGGAGCCGGTTATGTATAGTTTCACTATACAACCCTCACCATTTCTTCCGTCATATCTATAAGTGACTCATTCATAAATCCGTCAAGCTCGGCCTCTGTCAAATACTTATATTCACGATTGAGATTACCGGCCGGGGCAAGATAAAAGCTGCGTATTCTGTTCAGCTGCCAGTCAAAAGCAGTAGACGGGAAAAAATTAAAATAAATATTTGCAAAGCTCTTCATTCCCGAAAATATAGAAAAAGCGCGCATTTGGGGATTTTTCTTCAAATACAACTTGTCGAGGTCATACCAATCTGTTTTTATTGCGCATATAAAGCTGCTTTTATCGGTAAAGCTGTCCTTAAATTGCTTTTCTGCAGGACGAGCGATTTTACAAACCCATTCCGCATCGGTAAGCAGATGCAGATAATATCCCAGATAAAAAGAAAAGCTTTCTTTATCACTTTTATCCTCTAAATAGTTTTCTCTGAAAGCGGCATAATCACGGTTGCTTGTATGCCCGAAATGTGAAATATCCTTGTCCGGCGTATACGTAAGGTTATCGTCATTCGGGATTCCGCAATCCGGCGCGATATTTCCGAATATAAAGCAGGGTAAATCAAGCTTGTCTTTGCCTATGATGTCGATAAATTTATCCGCAACGCGAAAATGCGTCATCCAGGTAGCCATGTTTCTTCTCCAATTTTATGAATTTAGCGTCATTTTATTTTCAATTTCCCAAATATAAAAAGCTGTGTGATATTTCCCGAACAAAACTCGTTCTTCCACAAGTGTAAAACCATTACGTTCATAAACCGCCCTTAGTTTTGGAATAAGAGCATGTGTGTCAAGGCGAAGAGCCGGTATCCTCCGCTTTATACATTCATTTTTTGCAAAATCTATCAATGCTGAAGAAACTCCTTGCCCCGCCGCTACACGTTTTACTGCTAGCTTGTGAATAAATAATGATTGACCTTTTTTGACATCAGGCCAAAAATTTTGATCGTAATCGATAAGTGCCATACACCCAACCGACGCACCATCCATAAATGCAATATAAAAATCCGATGGCGTAAAATCTCTCGATAGTCGTGCCCAAGAAATTTGTTCTTTACTCCATAAAGGCTTTCCGATACCGTCAAGCCAAATAAAGGCATCCATTAGAATATTTTCAATAATAGGAATGCTCTTTTCTTCTGTCGCTTGCTCAACATTAATCATTTTTCCCTTTCAAATATTCCATACTTTGTTAATATGGAAATCCGCTTATTAATCTCTTTATATAATTTTCCGACTGCTTAATTCCATTTATGGTCTTCGTTTCAAGCACCACACGGCAATTATATTTTTTTGCGATATCGACATATTTTAACAAATCCAATTCCCCCTCGCCAAGCGGGAGATGGTCACCGCGCGTCCTTTCGTAATCGTGTAAATGCATATGACACAAACGGTTTATGTTACGCTCAATTACAGGTTGTTGTTGAAAATTGTTTCCTGCATTATGCCCAATATCAAATGTTAGACCAAATACAGGGCTTTTAAGTAAGAGTGAAATACCCTCCTCAACGTAGTCAAGCTGAAAAGAACGCGTATTCTCAATACATATTTTAATGTCTGCGCTACCAATAGCCGCCGTGCAAGTATCCCGAAATGCGATCAGTTTCTGACGGTACTCATGCGGGTATTCCTTAAATAGATACGCTTTTCTTTCAGGCAAGGTAAAATGTTCACCTTGATGAAAGTGCATATTCAAAACCGGAATGCTTATCTGTTTTGCAATTCTAATCGTCTGTAATACGGTTTCAATATACGCCGCTGCAATGCGCTTATTAAAATCCCACGGAGAAGCGGTATCTTCAAGATGGATGGTATAATAAATGCCGAATCGTCCCGCAATGTCCAAAAGTTGTGTCGGGTCGAGCATATCTGCTTGATACTCAGGCAAATCCATATTCAGCTCGATAAACGCAAGCCCCAATTCATGACAGAGCGCAGCGCAGTCCTCAAGCGATTTTATTTCAAGTAGTGTTGGCATTCCGAAATCCATGCTGTAAATTCTCTCCTTCATCTCAATTAAAACAACTACATTTTATATTCTTATACACTAATGATAAATATTAATTATTTATTCTCGGGTTATCAATCCCGAATTCTTCACACAACCGATCCCATCTCTCGCCTCGAAAATTACAGGATGTAACATTATGTAGTCCATGGGAAAAAACATCCGCATCCTTCAGCACCTCGTCGAATGGTTTATCAACAGTATTCTTATCGCTGTGCCTTTTTATCGCGTCACAAATTATCCTGGTTTCCTCCAGAGTGGTAATATTTAATTCTGTCAATATTTCCAATGCCGCGATAGAGCCTTTTTCGGCATGATTTGCACCGGTGACATCAAAAATTCTGTATGGCTCGATATCACAGCTTCTGCAATATGCTATATCATGCAAAATTCCCGCCATCGTCGCAAGCTCGGTATTTTCACCTCTCCGAAGTGCTATCAGAGCGGCAGCCTGTGCAACACCGTATAAATGATTATTCATTGCGCGGCGGGAGTCTTTATTTGTCATTCGGTCAAGTATCTTTTCAATTTCATCAAAAAGCAACTCAATTCTGTTCATTTTGTATTCTCCAGTCTGCATTTCAATTCATATAAAGCTGTTTTATTTGAGTCCCATTTGAGTTTTTCATAAGCTTCATCGTATGTCATCCAGGCACATTCCGTATGTTCATGCGATAAAACTATTTCCTCGTTGCATTCAAACGCGAAGCTATATTCCGGTAAAATATATGTATCGGATGGCCACAGCCTGCGGTGACGCTCCGCAAAGCAATTTGCGGGGACGTATGTCATAAAGGTGAGCTTTATTATATCATTAACTGTTGCTCCCGCTTCTTCGAAAATTTCGCGTTTTGCCGCCTCAACCGGTGTTTCCGCATCCTCGCCGCCTCCGGCGATAAACTGCCACTGGTCAATGTCCGAACGGTGCATAACGCAAAACGCAAAGGTATCGTTGACTATTCTATACGGTATTGCAAGAATCTGAAATGGTGCTCTCATTTTATTTCTCCAATTCGTATTTTTCGGTAATCATCTGATATTTCCCTCTGAAAAGAAAGCTTTTTCCGTTCTTGTTTTCCCCGATAATTTCAAGTCCCAGATGCTTCAGTATTGCTTGGGATTTAATATTTTTCTTGTTTGCATACGCTTCTACATACAAAATATCATGAGTAATCATTTTTATAAGCCACTTATAAAGCTGACCGAATATTCCACTTCCATGGTATTCTTTCTTAATCTGTATTTCTTCCATCATGAATACATTTGAATTCACATAGTACTGAAAATATCCGATAATAACATCTCTATTATAAATCAAAACAATCTGCCGCTGCGTTTTCTCAAGCGCGGGTAAAATACAAGATGTCCATTCGGTTCGATCCTGCTCATAACTGTTTCCTGTCGGTGCAATTTCGTTCATGTTGGAATATAAAATATCGTAAAGTATTGGTAAAACCATCTCTGATTTTAATTTATCTAAAAAGTAAAACGAAATTTGCATTTTATTATTTATTATACGACAGGATGCGTGCATCCCGCTTTACCTTTCTTATAGTTATTTTCTCATTTTCTCCGACAGCTCCGAAAAGCAGCTCACCATTCGGGTCATGAGCTTTATGACGGCGCGCCGTTGAAACGGGATCATTATTCGCATAGCAATATATGCACCCATTCATGCAGGTGTTGTACGCGCCTATGTCGATGCTCTCACAACAGCCGCAGCCTTCACGTTGATTCCTGTCGGGAAATAATGTGTCAAGTGCTATTTTCTCAGGTTTCGCCCTTTCTGAAAGAATTCTCTCAATCAACTCTCTGTCGATACAAGAAGCTTTTTGTATTCCAAACGGCGTCAGGTCGTTTTTCTCACAGCAGGCGACAGCGCGGATGCCGTATTCTTTTGCAGTTTTACCGATAAACGCTGATAACTCAGTGATTTTATCCTCTGTTATCGGTAGGATCAGTTTTGTTCTCAGCTTTGGATACATATCCACAAAGCTGATTGTAACAGTGTTGGTATATGGCGAGAGTTTCTCACACATACGCAAAAAATGAAGCTTATGATATGCGATATCAAGCGAAGCATTGATAATTATCGGGTCATACCGCCATTTGACGCGTTCTTTGCCGATATGCTTTGATAGCTCGATAAAGGCTTCTTCGATTTTGGTTTTATTCCTGAGGTTCGGCTCGATTGTCCTGTCATACGGCGTGAGCGTGAATTGGAAATAATAATTATATCCCATCCGGTCGAGCTCCGGAAGACAGCTTATAATATTTCCCGAGTCCTTTGTCCAGAATACGATACAATCCACGACATCGGGCGTTATGGCAATGCGTGAGAGCTGCGCGTGATTCATGGGATTGCGGGTCAGAACGTATCCCGCCCTTATGCGGTTCATGAACCATTCGGAGTAATAGCACGGAATATCCGTGCGGCGCGAGGCGGAGAGGATCATAAAATACACCCTATTTTTGATAATTCATTTATAAGATTTTCATAATCACGTTTTATATGATCGAAATAAATTGTCATTATGCCCATTTGCTTCGGTATAATGAGGTTTTTCTCCTGGTTATCAATGAAAACGCACTCATTTGGTAAAAGATTTAAGCTTTCAATCGTTTGAATGAATATTTCTTCACAGTTTTTTCCTGATCCAATATTAGCTGAAACGGTAATAACATCAAAAACTTTGCTCCAGTTTAAGTGTTTTACAATACAGTTTATGCGATCGGCTTTATTGTCTGTTATCATTCCGATTTTATAGCCTTTAATTTTCAAGGTTTCGGCAAGAAAAAGCATTTGTTTATCAATCGGCGTATTTATAAAAGAGTCATTAAGAATATCCATACTGATATTATAATTCAGATTATCACATAGCTTCTGCCATATATCAACGTGTGTAATTTTACCATATAAAAGGTCATTGTTATACTTGTAATATTCACTTTTAAAAGCTTCTAAACTAATACCAGTATACATTGATATATAATTGCAAATTGATGTTGAGCCTGTTGCGTCTGTTGTCAATACGCCGTCAAAATCGAAAAGTATTGCTTTAATCATTTCAGTTCTCTCATAATAAATAAATGTAATTGCATTATTTGAATTATTATTCTATGAAATAGCGTTTAATGTCCATGAGTAGCGAGGCGGAGAGGATCACTATATTCCAAGCTCCTTTGCTGCTTCATTCCAATAAGCTTCCGGTAATATTGTACCACCACTGTAATTATCTGCTTTGGCTTTATCCCATGCAAGACTAACGCATTGCATAGGGGCGTCTCGCTTTTCTATAAGCAATTTTATTATAGTGCGAGACCAAACCGGTGCCTTATTGGAAAGCCCGCTTTCCTCAAATTCAGAAATCAGCCTTTCGATATCAATTTCAATAGAAAGCATTTTATATGACCATTTACCATCCATAAGCTCCAAAACTGTAAATCGTGCATCGCTGTTCATGTCCTGAGGTAATCCGAAGCTGGGACAAAACAACACGGTTTTATCGTGATTGCGGTATAACCCAATTCGATGAGTATGACCGCACAGAAGAATATCTCCTTTTATTTCGCCTATATATTTGTCAAGCAGCTCCGGTTTATCTTTTATCCATTCTGTAGTACTTGCAGGCGAAGAATGACATGCGGTAATAACAGGGGAACCGTTAATTTCTATATCTCGGCATAACGGCATATCCGCAAAAAAGCGTAAATCATCTTTTGTAAGGTTTTCGTATGTATACAATAACGAGCCAACGCTTGATGAATAACACCATCCGTCATTGGGATTTTTTTGATGATTCAATAAATAATCTTCACGGTTGCCACGTATAAACCAACATTGATAATTTTCAATGCACAAATATAGCAACTTCATTGTTTTCTGTGGATATGGACAATCGGTAACATAGTCGCCAAGAAAAATAATTCCATCAGGATTTATTTCATCTATCATTTTTATAGCTGACTCCAACGCAATATGATTTGAATGTATGTCAGCTATTACAATTAATTTCATGAATCTACTCACTTTCATATGTCTGTAGCCATCCGAACAACATATCAATAAATACATCGGAGATGTAGAACAATTAATATATTATCCGTGCGGCACGAGACGGAGAGGATCATATGATTTTTCCGATATCATTTATATTTTTAATTATTCCCGGCGCATTCTCATATTCATTGAGGACTTTTTCTAACCAAATGACATCATGCCAATTGCCCTTCTTATATCCAACGTTGTGAAAAACACCGACTTCACTAAAGCCCATTATTTTATGGAGAGCGATGCTGTTTTCATTGGGCAAAGCAATTGCCGCATATGCGGTATAAAAGCCCTGCCTTTTCAATATATCGAAAAGGCAGTTATAAAGCTTACGCCCGATGCCGAGGCGGTGATATTCCGGCATAATATAAATTGACAAATCGACGCTGTATTTATATGCGGCTCTTTCGCGATGTTTTGAAGCATAAGCATAACCGACAATCTTACCATAGCATTCGCAGACAAGATATGGATATTGCTTCATTATATTTTCAGTTCTGATTCGAAAATCTTCAGCAGACGGAACATCAATTTCAAAAGTAATATCAGTGTCGGTAATATACGGCTCGTATATTTTCAAGATTTCATCAGAGTCAGTTATCCGAGCCATGCGAATTTTATATTCCATTTGTTTTACTCGCTTTCATAAGTCTGCAGCTGTCCGCTGAGCATATCAAAAAATCCGAAACGCTTGTAAAACGGTTTCAGTTTTTCTTCAAAAATAATCGAAATCATAAAAATCCTGTGCTTTTTCAGATATCCGATAGTGCGGTTCATCAGCTCTGTTCCGATTCCTTTCCCCTGATAATCCGGATGAACCATCAAATCCTGTATGTACGCGTCGGTTACGCCGTTTGAAACAGTATCAATATAACCAATCAATTTTTCGCCGTCGTATACCGTGATATGATAATACGAAGTCATCAGGGGATTTTTATAATCATCCTCCATGCGGTCCCAGCCGACGGACTGACGCAGGTCGGCGATCGCTTTTGCGGAGGTAGGTTTGTTTTCAATATATTCCATTTTTTCTGCTCCAATCATTTTATACCATATGACAACTTCGCTTTGTGTGACATAGCGATAATATTATAATCTGTCACCAAACTTAATTCCGGTATTGTATTTTTCGTTGTTTAACTTTTCTTTAAGCGGAATCACCGATTCAAGATTTATATCATAGGTATTCGCGATTGCTAACGCATAATAAATTACATCCCAAAGTTCTTCTTCTATTTTTTCTTTGATCTGCTCTTCAGAATGCGGGCGAAGATTTTTTCGAATTGCGCGCGCAAGCTCACCGACTTCTTCCGAAAGCTTAAGAAAATACTGCTCCTTTTTTTCCGGGTTGCAGTCCTTTGATTTTATATATTCTTGAAGATATTCAATCGTAATACACATATTATCACTTACCTTCCAAGCTTAATTTTTCCGGAAATAATATTATTGACTACCTCGACTAAAAAAGAATGTTCGCGCTCAAGTATTCGTGCCGCAAGGCTTTCAGGCGTATCATTAGGTAGAACATCAACTCTTGTTTGAGATACAATATCACCGCTGTCATATTCCTCATTTACTCTATGGACTGTCACGCCTGATACTTTTTCGCCAGCTTCAACAACAGCTCTATGAACATTCATTCCGTACATTCCCTTACCTCCATATTTAGGAAGAAGTGCAGGATGAATATTGAAAATTCTGTTATCATATTTTTGAAGAATCGGTATTCCTATTTTCTTTAAATACCCCGCAAGAAATATCATATCTGTATTATGTAAGACCAATATGTCAAGTAATTGCATATCCAAGTCTGAACAATTCGGGTGCTTTGTCGCATTGATACAATAACAATCAATTTCCTCATTTCTCGCTCTTTGAAGAGCGTAAGCGTCTGAATTATTACTTATAACCGCACATACATGTCCATTTATTTTTTTGTTCTTGCAACCGTCAATTATTGCCTGTAAATCCGAACCTCCATGAGAGGCAAAAACAGCTATATTCATAACTACTCACTCGCTTTCATAAGTCTGCAGCTGTCCGCTGAGCATATCAAAAAATTCGAAACGCTTGTAAAACGGTTTTTGTTTAGTAATCATAATACTTCTTCAATTATTATCGAAAAACTATTTAATATATCAATTGTATTTCCGATTTTGTATACTTCAATAGGTTCAATATTTAATATATAATGATCATCATTTTCTAATGTAATATCATTTCCGTTTTCACCTAAAAGTACGATTCTCCATTCAAATTCATTGGCATAACATTTATCTTTTAAGAAAAATCTATCAACATTCGTGTGAATATGTGGACGTAGCCATTCTTTTTTTTGACCAGTTTTAATAAAGATATCTGGCACATTATAATTATCTATCAACATTAACCATTATTCCTCTTTACTTTCAGATACTTCTTCAATTCCCTGCGGCTTTTTATCTGTAAAAACGCTTTATCCGGATACCTCTCATGAAGCGCAATAACCTTATTTCTCCCTGTTTTAGGGTAGTTCCATATCCATTTGGCGAATTCCCGGAAATCCTTGCTGAAAATTTTTGGCTCAGTTAATTCCTGTGGCAAATCAGAGCGCTTTTTCCCGGTTCTCCTTGCCGCCGACCAAACGCAGATAACCGGGTTTATATCGAGAAATATAACTAAATCCGCCGCGACAAACCGCATTTCCAGCGTTCCGCCGTAATTTCCGTCGATAATCCATTTTTCACCGCTGATCAGCTGTTTTTGCTTTTCAACCCATTCGTCGCGCGGCGTTTCCACCCATCCCGGACGCCAGAATTCATTGTCAAGATGAATGACAGGCAGACCGGTAACGCCGCCAAGCTGTTTCGCAAAGGTGGACTTTCCGCTTCCGCCGCTGCCGATTAAAATTATCTTCGTGTAATCGTTAATGTTTATCATCGGTTTGAAACTTTCTTTATAAACTTAGCTAACATATTTCCACCTATATTTGAAATTTATTCGCTTGCGTAGAATAGAATTTGCAATAATCGCCACCATTCGACATTAGTTCTTGATGAGTTCCGCTCTCACATACACACCCATGAGACATAAAATAAATTCGATCTACATATTTTACCGTGACTAAACGATGAGAGATCATTATTATTGTTTTATCTTTAAATATTTCAAATATCGTGCGGATAATTTCATCTTCGCTTACGGGATCAAGCGCACTCGTCGATTCATCGAGAATAATACAGTCGTAATTTCCGGCATAAATTCTTGCGAGTGCAAGCTTTTGCATCTCACCACCGGAAAAATAAGTACCTGTCTCATCAAATTCACGCGTGATAAAAGTGTTTATCCCATTACTCAACGCTATAATTTTATCATATAATCCTACTTTTTTTAACGCAGTATTTACAAGATTAATATCATCATTACTTAAAACAGGTCGCATGAGGACATTTTCTGCAAGCGAAAAATTGTAGATTTTAAAATCCTGACTTAAAAATGCAATACGTGAACGAAGTGATTTGGTTTTATATTCGGAAATATTCCTGTCATTAACTATAATTTTACCGCCATCTATATCATATAAGTGAATCAGTAATTTAACAAGTGTTGTTTTTCCCGCTCCATTATAGCCGACTATTGCTATTTTATCGCCGTGGTTAATATTCATAATTATATTATTAATTGTATTTATTTCTTTTTCTGTATAAGAAAAAGAAACATCCTCAACGCGAATATTAATTGGTGCTGAAGGATTAATATTCTCACCGCTGTCACATTCTATTTTTTCTTTATAATTATAAATTTTTCGAAGATTATTAATGTAAAGACTGTGCGAATAAAATGAGCCAGAACTAATCATAAATGATGTTAGATTTCCCGCAATCGACAAGGTTGAAGCGGATAATACTGTCGCTTCCGGAATTGAAATCTGACCGTTTGCTAAAAGAATGGCTATATAAATCCAAGGTATCATATATCTGAATATTGTGCCGGGGATTTGTTGACATTGATCAAGCAGTAATATTTTCCATGAGTATTTTAATATAATCGCTTTTACAGCGTACGTAGCTTTTTTGTACCGATAAACGAGAAGATCAATAAAGTTAGGATATATTTTAAGATCTGAAGTGAATTCCGGTTGATAAGTAACACGATTTATATATCCTCGTTTACGATCGTCAGGTGTAGTATCGATATTTTGTTTATAATATAATTTTTGTTTTATTATGCTAAGTCCAAAGTCAAATACAGCAGCAATTACACCAAAAAAAGCAAAGCTGTTGTTGATTGTTGCTGTAACTGCAAAAACTATTTGAAAATTTAAAAATGCTGTCAGAAAAGATGCTACACTGTTGAGCACAGAAACTGCGCGAACGTCTATTTCATTCAGTCCTAATGTGTAAAGGTCAAAAAATTCGCTGTTTTGAAAGTCAATTTGATTTATTCTACCGGTTTTTTTATAACATCCTCTCGAATTCTTGATCCGAGGTTTATCTGTTTCTGCGGCACCCATACAATGCCTGAAAAAGAAAAAAAGAAGTTAAAAATAATGTAAAACGAAAAAATAGCTATTATTTTGATTATAATTGATTTTAATCCTATTTCGTTCTGGACACTATCAAGAATCCACCGGGTAATATTGACATTTACATATGTAGCTAAAACTGACAATGGAATTCTTATAAGTTGATCAACTATAAGACTCGGGGCATATTTTATTACGCGCCCAAGCATCCAAATATTATTTTTAATTATATGCAATAATGATTGTTTATCAGCTCTTTTACCCTGCATAATAAATTGTTGTATAATGAATATTCGAGATTCATCATACATTCCTTTCTAAAATTGAAAAAGTAAACGATAAAAAGCTATACCTTTTTCAGTTTTCCATAATACCACCCGGTAACGCCTTCCTTTTTAACTATATATCCTTTTGACGTTTCAGTTATAAGCGACAGCTTATCGCCTTTTTGAACAGGTAAAGCATAATCTGTGTAATCCCGACAGTGAGTTTCGTCCCGTATATAAGAATTTGGTATCCATAATTTTCGCCCGCTGTCTTTATGTTCGACATATGTAAAATCGTCCGATTTTTCTAGAATTTTAATCTCGTTATTGATCCAGCGAATACTGATTGAATCATTTGATTCCTTCTGAGATTCCAGAGCACAGTATACAGGGATATCATCATAGCTGACATAGTAAACGCTTTCGATGCCGCTATTTACACCAGGAATTATCAGTAAATTAAGCTGACCGTATTCTTTAATGCCGCAGCCGCCGTCAATGGAAATTATACGTTTATCTTTATTGATTATGGGATTTGACTGAGCAATTTTATCTCCATAAAGCATAACCGGCCAATGACCTACGACTATATATTTATCAAAGCAAAGGTCGGCGGACATAAAATCATCATATTTCAAAAGCTCAAAAAGCTTTCTTTTACAATTGTCATCAGGTTTTTTATCATGAAGTCCGCCGTGGACAAAGACATAGTTCTGTGTCTCAACCACCGTAGGTAAAGCTGAAAGAAAGCTAAATTCAGCTTTGAAATGCCTTATAACCGCTTCCTTTGATTCCAGTATATCCTCGGGGCTTTTACAAATAAATCCGAGCTCATTTGTCAATTCATCGAAAAAGCTCGTACCATACCATGCTCTGCAATTAAGAATATAGTCATAAAAATTCTGAACACTTTCTTCGCATATTCCGTTTATCATATTAAGCCGCCACGCATCTACATTACCGATGAGAGGTATCACATTGCCTTTTTCACACAGCTTCATTACATAACGCAGAGTATTAAGGCTCTCAGGACCTTTTTCGACAATATCGCCGACAATAATTAAAATGTCATTCTCGGAAAACTCTGCTTTTTCAAGTACATTCTTTAAGTAAGACAAATGCCCGTGAATATCACTAGTAACAAGAATTCGCTTTTGGGGATCTATATTAACATGTGTAATTTTCAACTCAGGTATCATATTTGTAGTCATAATCTATCCTTATTCGGAAAATTAAATTTGAAACTTCAAGAATGTTCAGTTCACTGAGTAATCAAACGCAAATCTGCCACCCTCTCAAAAAACTCATCGAGATACGAAAACGGCACAAGTGTTCCGTCCTCTCTCATTTTTAAAATATCTTCTTTTGTCGCATATATGGCACCACAGGTTTCATTTGGCTGAAACACAATATCACTAAGCTCAAAATCCTGCCGAAAAAGCCAAACATCGCCAAAACAATCTTCGTACTTCAAAGTCATGATTCTTTTGCCGTTTCCGGCTATAACAGTCAATCCGGTTTCCTCTTTAACCTCGCGCATTGCCGCGGTCAGGCTATCGTCTCCGGCAAGTGCCGAACCGCCTGTGCATTCCCACATATTCGGAAAGCCCTTATTTGGAGTGCGTTTTGTAAGCAGGTATTCGCTCTTACTGTTCTGCAGCCAAATATAAACCACAAGGTGATAATCACCTTTGGGCATTTGATCACCGCGTCTGTGTGTGCGTCCCGTAAGAAACCTGTTTTCATCGTAAACATCCCAAAGCTCATCAGCATTGGTTTGGAGATTTAGCCACCATTGCACATGTTCATGCAAATACGGAATCTCCGGATATGTAAGCACCTTCGGCAGAGTTTCTAAAAGAGATATTTCACCTATTTCCATTTCCGGCGGCAGCTCGTCAAGCTTTTTCACATCGGCGAAAAACAGCATCCCGTATCTCGTTACACCATAAACGCTTACAGGCTTAATATCAAACTCGACCGCTCCGGTTTCTTCATGAAGTTCACGCTTTGCGGTTTCAAGAATGCTCTCGCCGGGTTCACGGTGTCCGCCCGGAATTTCCCATGTCATGCGCTCCTTATGGCGGCAGAATATCCATTTGCCGTTATATCTCGCGGCAATTACCGCAAAATCCAAAAACTCGTCGGGTATTTCGTTTTGATTATAGAAAGTTACGGTTGGCATTATAAATCCTCGATTTCTTTTAATATATCATTTCTTATTTTCCATACATTTTGTCCCATGTTGCTGACGACAGTAATAACAATTTTATTTATACTTCTACTTGAAATAAAGCTGACTCCCGGATCGCAACCTTCAAAGTGAGGAGTGAAATCTCCATTGCCTATACTGCATTCATTATACTGTTTGTCCAGCCAAATTCCATAGCCGTAATACTCATTGTTGTCGCTTGCGTGAAGAGAAAGCATATTATTCGTCATCTCATCTGATATAAGCTTGCCATTGTAAAGAGCGTTCCAGAAACGGTATACATCCCAAACAGTGGTAAAAGCACCACCTGCTCCAGTTCCTTTGACATCAACGCTATAAATATTTGTATAGAAATCGTCACGAATGTTATCATATATATAAGAATTTGCGCAGCGTTCCGGCAGACGGTCAAGCTCATAATAACCTGTATCGTTCATGCCACAAGGCAAAAATATTTCTTTATGTAAAAATTTATCAAAAAGCATGCCGGTAACTTTTTCAATGATCAATCCGAGAACAACGAATCCCGTATTGTTGTATTGAAATTTCCATCCACGCGGATACATCATCGGCATATTTATAAATAGTGGAATCAAATCTGATGAAGTGCGTATTTTATAATTAGGGTAATCACGCCATAGTTCATCATAGTTTTCCATAATTCTCTCATCAAAATAATCCGGTATACCGGAGGTGTGAGTCAACAATTGTTCAACTGTGATATTCAGGTCAATTGCTTTCAAATTAAAATCAAGGATAGCGCCTATTGTACTGTCAAATGAAAGCTTCCCAGCTTCAATCAACTTAAGAATTCCTACTGCTACAAAAACTTTTCCGGCAGAAGCCGTGGCAAAGCGGGTATTAATTTTGTTAGGTATTTTATTCGATAAATCCGAATATCCAAAGCAATCTTCATATAATATTTTATTATCTTTAGTGACGAGAACACAGCCTGAAAAGTCCGGTTGAATTAAGTCAGATATATTCGTAATAATTCCTCCTTAGGTATTTCATTTGTTATTCTCCTATCTGATTACGCTTGTTTACATACTTTTTCTGATATTCCGCCAAAGGCTTGCAGGGGTATTCGCCACATTCTGAGCATGAGCTAATACCATGTTTCTTAGAGCATTTCATCCACGGGCAGTCCTGACAGAGTTTGAATATATCGTCCGAGCGACCACCGAGACAATGAATATCAGATAACGGTATATCCAGCCCAAATTCGTCCTTGTAAAACTGCTGTGATTTTTGTCGCAGCTCGTCATCGTTATTTATTGTAGCAAGATATGTATAACAGCGCGAACAGTCGTGACCGCAGAAGCATGGCATAGCTTTTTTATATATATAATACCACACATCACCATCAGGATGTTCATGATCAAAGACAAATCCGGCTTTTTGAAAAGCTTTTTGCGATAAGATATTGTTTGGATATATTACCGCTTCGGCAGAAATAATTTCATGTCCTATAATATCTGTACCAAATTCAAGCAGCTCAACCAATGCCGACGAACCATATCCTTGACCGCTTCTTGTCGGATCGACTATGTATTCAGAAACGGTGAGTAAACTTTCATAGAGTCCCATTGCGATAACCGCAAAAGGAGTATCGCCCTTAAAAATAACCTTGCTCCAAAAATTTTCGTTGATAACGGTGTCACAATCGTTTTTCCAATATTCAAAATAATCATCCCAACCACCATCACAACCGGTATATTTTCTTGCGTCCGAATCAAGCCACGGCTCTACAATCGGAGCATATTCGCTTGTGTAATCGATCCATTTATATTTCATTTGTGTATCCAATTTTTATCAAATTAATCTTACAATTCAAAATGACGCTCTAATGCTTCAAGAACCTCTGCTTTTGTATTAATTTGAGAATTTTCGCGTACTATTATAAAAAAACCGCTGTTTTTGTACTTTTTGTATTCATCTGCACTGTTACACTTGGCTATACACGCACGAAAATTCTCCAATGTCTTCTCTGGGTCTACCGCATTTTTAATTTGCATCAATAAAAACTGCTTTTCCGGATCGCTGCGATCAAAAAAATGATCTACCGACATGGATTGCGGCGACAACATAACCGCAACATGATTATAGTCTGATATTTCATGCAATACTTCCAAAGAAATGTTTGTGTCAACAATAATTTTACTATCTGAAGCGGACAGCTTTATCAACTCCGCGACCTCAATTTCCGCAGCTTCTTCAGAAGCCTTTAAAATCCAGCTGTAATACTCATCCGGCGTGCGATTAATAAACTCTTGCCATCCTGACATAGTTTCAAAATAACAAAGCGCAGGTTGCTTATCCGGTGCTTTGACAGCAGCCGCGACGATCTCGTGATAATTCTCACCACAAAATATCATACCATACTTTTCGGCAAGCAGTTTTACCATGGTTGACTTTCCTGAATACGCCGTACCTGTTATGAAATACACATTACGCATATAATGCTTTATGATGTTGTTTTCAATTTTCAAGAATTCTTCCTCACTATTTATAAAAATTATACCATCCTGTTATATGTGTTTATCACATAGGTTTTAAATATTAATATACTGTTTTATTTTTTGATTCGTGAAGAAAACATACCATATTCTTTAGGAATAAAAATCACTCCGTTTTCTCTGCGCTCTTCAAGAACATCAATCATTTCCTTTTCGGGAATGCTCCGCAGCTTTTCCGCCCAAGGCAGTGTGTGTATATATGCAATCAAATCGTTTATATCGGTCACCGCAAGAGCGTCGTCATAAATTTTCTTCTCCACTGTATTAAAGAGCTTTTTTAGATATTCCGCTCCGTTCTGTAAAGTAAATTTACAAAGGTTTTCTTTAGGCAAGCCGAGCGCATTCCTAATATAACTACCTATACCGTTTTCACCTAAGGTAGCACAATAAAATCTGCCGCCTTTTTTCAATACTCTGTGTGTTTCCACAAGTGCCTTATCTATATCCGGAACATGGTATAGCATCATATTAGCGATCACGATATCGACGCTTTCATCCGGAAGAAGGATATTCTGCGCATCAATTATCGCGTATGATATCTCGTTTTCATGTTGAACGCATTTCTTAGCGGTTTCAAGCATATTATCGGAGAAATCAGACATGATAAGCCGTACGCCTTCGGGTAAATCCAAATAATGCTCCGCCCAAAGCCTGCCGTTGCCGCATCCGAGTTCAAGAATGCGGTCACCGGGCTTTATATCATAATTGGAGAACAGCCAATTGAACCAGCCGAATTTATTGATACTGTATTTTTCATGAAGAAAAATCCGATTCTCAAGGTTTCCGGCAGTGGAATACTGCTGTTTTACAACACTGCTTTTATCCATTTTGTTCATCGCATTTTCCCTTTTCTTTTATAATTTGCATAACCTGCCGGGATGTTAAAAGCTTCTCGGAACCCCGCCCTATAACAAATGTGCTCGGATGGTCCCGCCCATTGCCAGCAAACAGGAAAGCCATTAGACTTACAATATTCGACAACAAAACTTAAAAGCTCGCTTGCATATCCTTTTTCACGGTGTGCTTTTGATGTTACAATGTAATCAAACCGTGTATTGCCTTTTTTGGATACATGGATATTTGTATATACCACAGCTTCGTCGTTTAAATAACCGACAAAAATATAACTGCCTTTATGTTCTATCATTCCTTTTATCGGCTCTATTTCCCACGGTTCGCTGCTTGGTATTAAAATATCACATGCGATCCTCTCATCCCACTCAGTCAATACTTTTACATCAAGACGCTTTTCCGTTTTTATTTGGTTTTCGGCTGATAACAGCATAACTCGGTGCGCAGCTTCATGCGTTACGGTATAATCATGTGCCTCAAATACAAGTTGGTTATCAGAAAAATAATTTTCTACATGAGGATGATAAATCGACGGAGTTATTCCTTTATTTATATAAAACTCAGTTATTTCATCAAGCACTGCGCCGAGGTTTGTTATATTCTCAGGATATATAAAAGCATGGTTTCCGTCGTAAGAATCCTTGTTGTGTTCCATATAAAACAACAACCCATATTTTCTTTCTTCATAATCAGCCAACAATTTTGGAAACTCAGCTTCTTCTTTAAATATTGATTCTTTTAATGTCATGCTTTTCTCCAAATCTTAAGTTGAATTACTATCTGTAAATAACTCCCCAGGGATTTTCCTTTGTCATATCCGGCTTCATATCGTCGTTCCATGAACAATAAGCTTCCGAATATTTATCTTCGAGAAACATAGGCAAATGTTCCTTGAAATTCGAAGCATACCTTTCCTCCGGAATTTCAGAAAGATCTACCCAATATACCTTTCCCTCCGCAGTTTCATTGATAAGCTCGCCGCTCCAGTCGGAGGTTTTATAAAAATAAGTGTAATACCGGTCACAGGTCTTGTTGTTAAACCACCACATAAATCCGCAGAATTTCAGATTTCTGATATCAAGCCCGGTTTCCTCTTTTATCTCCCGCACGGCGCTGTCATAAATCGTCTCTTGGTTCTCAACGTGACCTCCGGGAAACGTAATGCCGCACCAACTCTTCACTCTGTCCTGCACGATCACTTTTCCGGTTGTCTTGTCCTGTATCATGACCATGTTGGTTATTTCAAGCTCTGAATTCATATTTTTCCCTTTTCCTTTGCGTTTGACAAGCGGCACATTGACCAGTTAAAACTCGATTTTTTAATTTTTTCGCATATATTCCAGAGATTATCTACTGTAATCAAAGCCACATTTCTATTTTCAAGCTCTGATTCTAAATTCTTAATTACTACCTGTGAAACAGGTTTCTGAATCTTTTCACTGACGTAATATCCTGCGATTTCATCCTGCTGATAGAAATCATCCGAATTAAATTCATATAAATATAATGTGATACTTTTAAGCAGATCGAGCCAATCTTTTTCAATTATAACCGCGTGTGAATAACCCTTGGGCAGGTATTTTTCAATATCTTCTTTAGATGTGTTTTTACCCACATGATATGTCACTCTGGGACAGTTTCGCGGCGTCATGAAATTCGGCAACGTCCTTTCGCATAACGCCCAGACAAGCCCGACATCGGGATTCATGTCTTTCCGGGTGGGAAGCCTCGGTTTAAAAATTTTTATATCTGCTTCTTCGCTTACATGAAAAAGTCGCAATAATTTGCGTTCTATTTCAAAAAGCCCGTCTGTATATAAGATATTTGCCATCGGGATTGATTATCTCCTGCTAATTATTGTTTTACATTTGTTCTTAGTATATATCTTAAAGCTCCGCAGCTTTTATCTTAGAATCTGACAAGTATAATTTGTTTTATTATATCATTATTCTTGATGAAACGCCATTGCTTTCAATAAATTTATGCAGCTTTTTATAAATATAGTATTTTGCATCAAAGCTTATAGATTGACGCCGCATTGATTGTAATTATCGCAAAATTTTTATATTGACCCATTGATTTTTGCTTACTCACAGTGTATAATAATTAACGTTGGACAATTTGGGTATTATTACAAATAACGGGGGCGTAGCTCAGCTGGGAGAGCGTACGGTTCGCATCCGTAAGGTCGAGAGTTCGATCCTCTTCGTCTCCACCAAGTTCAGGAAAATCCACAAATAGTGGGTTTTCCTGAACTTTTTTATGTGGTGCATGACTCAGGTGCCCGCATTTTATCATGCCCCGGATTGTCGGCACGATAGCTCTGTAATTCTTAAAGGAAACATTGAAATCTACCTAAATATTGTAATCCCTGCCAACGCGGACGGCCTTGATGAACTGCGATACAATCATTTTCTTTGCCTCGAAGGAACTTTTGTCGTACAGGTCGGCCCAGCTAAGCAGGCGGTCATACTCGCGTTTTAACCCTTCCGAAGTTTCAAGCAGCACATGTACTTCCGTTTCTGCTGCGTCGGCGCTTGCCTGCGCTTCTTTGATCTGCGCTTCGGTTTGCTCCGCTTGGTATTTGTATTTTGCGCATTTCGGCAATATTACATAACAGATTCAAATTCCGATATACCGTTTCTCTGCTGCTATTGCAACGTCAAGCTTTACCTATGATGACGCGGGAAGATTGTTATTAAAACGGCAATCAAATAATTATTGTTTTGAGAAAAAGCCCATATACCAGAGCATTTTGTTTCTTAAAGCTGTAATAATTATTGCCTTATTAATATAAG
>JAYFRN010000003.1 GCA_034925865.1 Oscillospiraceae bacterium
ATCCATTAGTGAACTACGGTCACTTTCATTGAGTTCGATTACATATTTGACTGACGGCATGCAATATCCTCCCATCATGTGATGAGAATATTGTATCATAGATTTTGCCTTTATACAAGTTTTAGATGTTACGAAGTACTAGTATATGGGCTTTTCTCTCTTATAAAAACGACTTATTTAAATGTTTCTTCGCATCAGGCGACTTTCTTTGTCTCCTGTTTCTGTCTGATGTACATTCAGAAGTTGTCGACAAGCTAATAAAAAGCTGTATTCAGAAAGAAATTTAAACACATTTCTTTTTGAATACAGCACTTTATTTAATTTTATCCGTGAATCTTTTCGATATATTTAAAAATATCTGGTCACTTAACTTTAAATTTTAAACTTATATCCATTGCTCTGACAGAGTGAGTCAACGCTCCGATCGATATGAGATCTACTCCGGTAGAGGCGACTTCATATAAATCTTTATCTCCCATATTGCCTGAAGCCTCCGTGATCGAGCGACCGCCGACAATTATGACTGCCTTTTTCATATCTTCCACAGACATATTATCAAGCATGATTATATCGGCGCCGACGCGCAGAGCTTCATCCAGCATCTCGAAATTTTCAACCTCAACTTCTATTTTAAGAGTATGAGGCGCGTTTTTGCGTGCGTTTTCCACTGCTGCGGTAATGGAGCCGGATGCCACGATGTGGTTGTCCTTGATAAGAACCCCGTCGGCAAGGTTAAAGCGGTGGTTTGATCCGCCCCCGCATTTGACAGCATACTTTTCAAGCACACGCATACATGGCGTGGTTTTTCGAGTATCTACGATTTTAGCTTTAGTGCCTTTGACGGCTTCGACCGCGGCGCGCGTGCGTGTAGCGATGCCGCTCATATGC
The DNA here is from genome assembly GCA_034925865.1 of Oscillospiraceae bacterium. NCBI lineage: Bacteria > Bacillati > Bacillota > Clostridia > Eubacteriales > Oscillospiraceae > Oscillospiraceae bacterium. The sequence goes on from JAYFRN010000003.1 coordinate 889, forward strand.
TGTAGAATGTTTAAAGCGGTGCGTTCGGCTGTGAGAAGACTTCTCGCGTTTCCGGAAACAACAGCGATCACATCGCCCTTGTTAACTTGAACACCGTCGTCATAATTTATTTCAAAAAGAACAGCGGGATCAACATATAGAAACACATCTCTGCATACTTCAAGTCCGCAAATTATTCCGTCTTCCTTCGCGATGAATTTTCCGCTCGCCGCGGCAGAAGCGGGTATGGTCGACAATGTCGTTATATCTCCCGTACCCACATCCTCACTCAGAGCTTCTTTTATAAAATCATGTACAGACAGCATCCGGTTATCTCCGTTTCTATTGAAATTCACTGCTCGATATAATGAGCGCCTACGCTGACCTTTCGGTCGATCGCGCCCTTCGCGACGCGGCGCGCCACCTCGGTCATATTGCACAATTCCATTTTTGCGGGAGTGTCGAGAATCATGCGTTCATATTTATCAAATAATGCATTAAGCTTTATATATGCCTGATTCATATCCGCCATATGGCGTACAGCACCGAAATTATCGCTCATCAGCTCTTTAAGCGCAAGCTTGTCCGCTGCGACTTCATCGTTTGATGCCGAAGGAGCTACGGAATCAGAAGAAACGAACATTGATTCTGAAAGGCCATGCTTTGATTCGCGGTATTTTCTGGACTCGGCATTTATATGGCGCGCGCAGCGTCTGCCAAACACAAGACATTCAAGCACGGAATTGCTTGCCAAACGATTGGCGCCGTGTATACCGGTACAAGCGCATTCCCCACAGGCATACAAACCGTTGACTGAAGTCATACCGTTGAGATCCGTCTCGATTCCGCCCATAAAATAATGCTGTGCCGGATGGATCGGAATATTGTCCTTGGTAAGTTTGATTCCGTGCCGTTCACATTCCGCAAATATGGTCGGGAAACGGTTTGAGAAAAACTCCGTAGTCATAGACGAGCAATCAAGCCATGCGTGAGCATCACCTGTACGCTTCAGCTCTTTGAGGATCTCCCTTGTCACAATATCACGGGGCGCAAGATCAGCCATTTCATGCTTTCCCTGCATAAACGCCTCACCGTTGTTGTTCCTGAGAATACCGCCCTCGCCTCTGACAGCCTCGGAAATCAAAAACTGGCGTTCGCTGCCCGCGCTTTCGCTTGTTATCAGTGTCGTCGGATGAAACTGAACCATTTCCATATTGATAAGCTTCGCTCCGGCTCTCGCGGCGCACGCTATTCCGTCTCCGACGGCTCCGACAGGATTGGTCGTATAACGGTAAAGCTGACCTATTCCGCCGGTTGCTATTATAATGTTCGGTGATTCGAACACAACATATTTTTCATTTTTACAGTCGTATAAAAGCACCCCGCATACTCCGTGCTCATCGGTAAGAACATCTGTAAGAAAGCTGTGAAATTTGACATGAATATTGCTGCGCGACATTACTATTTCGGAAAGACGTTTAGTCGTTTCCCTTCCCGTGGCATCGCCGCCGCAATGCACGATACGGCGCAGCCTGTGCCCGCCTTCGCGTGTGATCTGCAGCTCTCCCTCGCTGTCGACATCGAACGGAACATTCATATTGACAAGCTCGCGGATATTTTCGGGCCCTTCCTCAACGAGCACTTCAACGGCTTCCTGCTTGCAAAGCCCCGCACCAGCCTTAAGAGTATCCTCAATGTGAAGGCGCGAGTTGTCTTCCTTGGCCATTACCGCGGCTATGCCGCCCTGAGCAAGCCACGAATTTGATTCGTCTATATCGACCTTGGTAATAATGGCGCATGATTTTTTGTCATCGATGTGGAGAGCGGCATACATTCCCGCTATTCCGCTACCGATTATTATTACGTCATACTTTTCCGCGGATGAAAAATCCGCACACTTCTTATCAAATAAAAACCTGCGCATTTATAAACACCTCTTATTAATATGCCTTTCCCCAGTAAACGAGCGACTTCGCCGGTTTGCCGCAGCAGACGCAGGTATCAGATATTTTCTCATCGGTAATGCTGTCGCCCTTAAACGGCATACAGCGCGACGAAACATCGCATGTTTCCTTAAGCTTGCGTTCGCACTCCTCGTCGCCGCACCACATAGCTCTGATAAAACCGGGCTTTTCGGCAGCAACGGATTTCATTTCCTCAATACTGTGGGCGTCATATGTCATTGAATCGCGGCGTACCTTTGCTTTTTCATATAGACCGGCCGTAACATCCGACAAAAGCTTATCTATAGTTTTTTCAAGTTCGCCCGGCGCAACGGATGCGACCGTTTTCTCTCCGTTATCTCGTCTGACAATCACACACGCGTTATTCTCGATATCCTTGGGGCCGATCTCAATCCGCAGAGGAACCCCGCGCATTTCATATTCCGCAAATTTCCAGCCCGGACTCTGCTCTGATACGTCGATACCGGTTCTGAAGGATTTTTTCAAACGGCTGTAAAGCTCGTTTGTTTTATCAAGCACGCCTTCTTTGTGCTGTGCAATCGGTATGATTTCAAGCTGTACCGGAGCGATGGCCGGCGGCAGCACAAGACCGTTATTGTCTCCGTGAGTCATTATGATCCCGCCGATTATGCGTGTTGAAATTCCCCACGACGTCTGATAGCAGTTCTTAAGCTTGTTGTCACGGTCGAGATATTGTATTCCGAAGGCTTTGGCGAAGCCGTCGCCAAAATTGTGGCTGGTACCGGATTGAAGCGCTTTCCCATCGTGCATAAGCGCCTCTATCGTATATGTTGCCAATGCACCCGCAAATTTTTCTTTATCGGTTTTTCTTCCTTTTATGACTGGGATGGCAAGATATTTTTCGCAAAATTCGGCATAAATGCCGAGCATGCGGATAGTCTCGTCATATGCTTCCTCGGCGGTGGCATGCATGGTATGCCCCTCCTGCCACAGGAATTCCCTGCTTCTCAAAAACGGGCGGGTCGTCTTCTCCCATCTTACGACGCTGCACCACTGATTGTAAAGCTTTGGCAAATCACGGTATGATTTTATAATATTGGCGTAATGCTCGCAGAAAAGCGTCTCCGATGTAGGACGAACGCACAGGCGCTCCTGAAGCTGCTCGCTGCCGCCCTGAGTAACCCAGGCAACCTCGGGCGCAAAGCCTTCGACATGTTCTTTTTCCTTATTAAGCAGCGATTCCGGGATGAACATAGGCATATATACATTGCAATGCCCCGTTTCTTTAAACATCCTGTCAAGTATCGACTGGATGTTTTCCCAGATAGCGTATCCGTAGGGGCGGATGATCATGCATCCTTTAACACCGGAATAATCTATGAGGTCGGCCTTTTTCACAATGTCGGTGTACCACTGCGCAAAGTCCTGCTCCATCGGAGTTATTTCTTCGACGGCTCTTTTTCCCTTTTGTGCCATAGCTTCTTTTCCTTTTTGCTGTAATGCGTTTTATATATAAAATTCAGTATATACCTTTATTTATACCTAGTCAAGGTTTTCGTTCGTTTTATCGAAAATTCGCCCGGTTCTAATTCCCTGCACACAGCTTTGGCCGCAACGGAAAGCAGATATTCCGGATTGAGATATTCCGAATTGTCAGCTGAAAGCACGGCGGAAAGAATTGTCGTCCCGCCTATTTCAAATACCTCCGCCGATATGATCTGAGACTTTATATCCGTGGGCTTTACTCCGGATTTTGTGCGTTTATCAACTATAAGCTCCGGCATTGCCAGCGCTGATTTGAGCTTTTCGGTTTCTTCTGATGAAAAACTGTAAATTTTTATTTCATATTCCGCCGCGTATACGTCATCCTTGGGATTATCGTCCTCTACGGAGCATGAAACCAGCGATATCCCCTTCGGAAGCTGCTCTGAAAGCCGCCGGAATATCTCATCCGCGTCCATATTACAGCAATCGGCGGTAATTATAGTCATCCGTTCGCAAAGGCTTTCCGTTCCGACGGAAAGCGGAAGCGAAAAACTGAGCTTCGGATGCGGATTAAAGCCTTCCGAATGTTTTAGATCAATATCTGCTCTTGTGAGCGCACGCGTGAAAACACGCGTCAGATCGAGATGCGAAATATACTTCACCGCTCCGAGCTTTTTGAATATTATTCTGTATACATGATTCTGTCCGGTCATTTTTTGATTTCTCCGGTAATTATCAATTCACGGATGCTGCGTTTTGGAACACAATGCACTCCGTCTTTATTTCTGTAATATTTTATCTCTGTGTCTTCCGCCGTGACAAGCTGTATTTTCTCTTTCGGGGCGCCGAGCGCGATAAGAAGCAAGGGCTGATATCCTTCGCCGAGCCCGAAGAGACCGGAAACCGCCTCTTTTGAAAAGCTGCCTATCATGCAAGAACCAAGCCCGATTTCACGCGCTCCGAGAGTGATCGCATATGCGTAAATTCCCGTATCAATGTCATACGGAGCTTTTCTTATCGATGTGTCGTTACATAAAAGAATATACGCCGTAGGTTCGTTTCCGGAAAAGGGCGGTTTGTTTGACGTAAAATATCCTGCCCATTTAATATGCGGAAATATCGCTGTACAACCTTCTTCAGAAACGGTATACGTAAATTTTATTGCCTGAAGATTGGCGGCGGATGGCGTCAGGGTACACAAGCCTATAAGCGAAAGCACCTCGCTTTCGCTTATAGGACGGCTTCTGTCGAAATTGCGTACGCTTCGCGTTTCGGTCATCAGATCTTTTAACATATATCGTTATTCTATAACAATGACTTCATAATCGTCAAGCTTGTCAAGAACAAATGTAAGCTTTCCGCTTTCGGTACGCTTGCCGAGAATATTGCCTCCGCGAAGCGTTCTGAGTTTGAATTCTCTGCCGTCTGTTTTAATTCCGAAGCCATCAAGCGTCAGTGAAAAGCGCACATTATTGAGAGGAACCAGCTTTTCAAGAGGACGGTACATAGCTCCCGTAAGATTTACCGCATGAAGAATAAATCTGTCGGAATTTTCTTGACGGCGCAGCACCGTTTCGTAAAGGCCGGGTTCATCCGATTCCACAACCGGCTTTGCGGTATAATCGGCGAAAGCGTTTACGAGATTTGCGTAATCCGTCATATTGCGGCCGTTAACGGTTTCGGCGTAGTTGCCGCATATATAATAGGCGCAGCCGCTTCCGTATTTATGCTCGCATAAGAATGGATAATATCCGTCCTCCGGAATAATGGCGTATGTGCTCGGCATCGGATGCATGACCTTCATCAATACCTTTGTATCCGGGAGCGTATTCCATTCAAGGGTCAGAATATTTCCGGGGATTCTTGGGAAAGAAAGCGCGTCGGTTATGGGATGCGAGCCGGTGGAAATAGCATACGCGTTTCCGACGCTTGGTGAACTGACAAGCTTTGGTGTGCCGCAAAGCCCGAGAACCTCGGCAAGCTTCGGGGTGGAAGCGAAGCTTCCGTCTTCATTGTACATACCGGCATCAAAATTGGCAAGGAGCTTTCCGCCGTCGGAGACGAACTTCTTTATCGCCTCGGCTCCGTCGTCGGTAAGGCATGCGACCTCGGGCAAAATCACCGCTTCATACTTTGAAAGAGTGCCGTCGACGAGCGAAACGTCGTCGATTATGTCAAACTGCACATGCTTGCGGACGAGCATATCATATACGGACATTATCGCGCCGTAATGGTCGCCTCTTTCGCGAAAGCCGGATTTTCTTGCCGCGACGAAGTCGCTGTCGCCAACGCTGGAGGCATAATTATTCGCAGTGAACTGAGACCAGACAAGCGCGATGCGCGCGCAGGTCTTTGAGGCGGCAAAAACATCGGAATTGGATAGTACGAATTTATTCATTGCGCGCGCCGCCAGACAGGATTCCGTATTTTTAAATTCGGAAGGCGAGAAATGCACTCCGTACCAAATATTCGATCCGTTGGCATAGCTCTGCGCGTATGTAAGCGTCGTTTCGGCCGGTGTGTGCAGGTAATATGCTATACCGGAATGGTTTCCTGAGAAGAAGCATACGGTCGTCTTGCCGTTTGCGAGCGTCTCGAGATATTTCGCTTTGCTGCTTACATGCCAAAGCCCGAGCCCCATAGACGCGGAGTGAAATCCGCCTTCCGCTCCGAGTATATCGACATACGGATAAACCTTTCTGGTATTGTTCCCTGTTATATCGGCTCTGAGCGCGGAATTATTTAAATAAAGCAATATGTCGGGATTTATTCTCTTTACGGTCTCATATGCTTCTTTAATATGCTGGGTCACGCTGTCAACGCGCATGGTCTGAAGCTCTATGCGCGTGGCCTCGTATATCGAATGTCCGAATTTTTTCTCAAAGTCGGCGCGGCATACGTCGCAATAGCATCCGTTCTCACGCATGACGGGACCGTCGAGAAAAACGCCGTCGATATCGTGATGGCAGAGAGCATCAAGCTCCTTAATAAAATTTTTATGCCAGTCGCCGTTCGGATTTATGCACACGAGGTTGTATATCGAATACGCGGGCATGCGATTTCCTTCCTTGGTCAGCTGACACCAGTCCGGATGCTCAGCAGCAATCTTATCGCTCATGCAGTGAGTATTATAATAACATATTTCATGAATGCCATGCGATCGTGATTTTTTTAAATATTTGTCTAGGATTTCGGCATGCTCTGATTCTTTGTAATATGCCATATGTCCGTTATTTGCGAGAAGATGAAGCAGCTGCTCGGTATTAAAGCCGTATTTCGCGACATATTCATCGAGCACCCATTCGTCGTCATCTCCGAGGCTGCACTGGACAGCGCTGATTGTAAGAGGCTGCTTTTCCCACCATTTCATAGTAATATTTCTCCTTTTATATCTGCCGATTCCGGCCGAATTTAGTCTTCATTGTCTGCGGTGAAATGATTACACTTTTTGGTTTATCTGCTATGCTTTATTAAAACGGCAATTAAATAAGTCTTGTCTTATAAGAGATAAAAGTCCATATACAAGAGCCTTTTCTCTCTTTTAGCGGTAATTATTTAATTGCCGAGTTAATAATATATATTTCCTTTGCCTTTTCGTATGCCGAATTCCATTCTATATGTGATTCCGGATAATACTCCTTAATCGGTTCGGACCGCGCGATGACTCCGCGAGCCTCTGTGAGCGAGGATATTTTCCCGAGTGCGATAAGCTGTATCACGGTATTTCCGTACACGGTTGCCTCCGTTGGGCCGGATAGCACCGGTATCCCGCATGCCGAGGCGGTCATGGCGCATAAAAGCGTATCTTTCGTTCCTCCGCCGACGACATAAAGCTTTTCAAAGCGTTTGCCTGTACAGCTTTCGAGGTTTTCAAGAACATATCTGTATTTCAAAGCAAGGCTTTCATAAATACAGCGCATGATATCGCCGGTTGTTTCCGGAATGTGTTGTCCTGTCCGGCTGCAGAATTCTCTGACGCGTCCAGGTATGTCTCCGGGAGTGGCAAAGGCAGGATCATCGGGATCAATAAACGATACAAACGGCTCGGCCTTCAGCGCGAGATTCTCAAGCTGTGAATATGAGTATTCGCTTCCTTCACGCCGCCATGCCCTCCTGCTTTCCTGAATTAGCCAAAGCCCTGTCACGTTCTTTAAAAAATTTACGGTCCCGCAGGCGCTAAGCTCGTTGGTGAAGTTATACGCCAGCGTCGTTTCGTTTATAAGAGGAGCGACAAGTTCCGTTCCGATTAATGACCATGTGCCGCTGCTTATATACGCAAAACCGGATTCTGCCGCCGGAACGGATATTACCGCGCTTTGAGTGTCATGGGCCGCGACGGAAATCACTTTTATTTTTTTGCCTTTCAGACCGACCTCGGCGGCGACATCGTCCGAAATACCGCCCAAAATAAACCCGCAATCCGTGACGGGAGGAAAGAGCTCAGCGGAAATGCCCAGAGCATTTAGAATTTCGGGCGAATATTCTTTTTTATTCGCGTCCAGCAGCTGAGTCGTGGAAGCCATTGAAAGCTCAGTATTCATAATACCCGTCAAAAAATAATTAAAAAGATCCGGTATCAGAAGCAGCCTTTTTGCTCTTGAAATCAACGCCGGTCGCTTTTTAACAAGTGCGAAAAGCTGATATATTGTGTTTATTTCCATGAACTGAATTCCCGTCAGCTCATAGATTTTCTCACGCGTGATTATTTTAAAGAGCTCGTCCTTCATTCCGGAAGTACGTCGGTCGCGGTAATGGACCGGGTTCTCAAGCATGCGTCCGTCTTCGCCGATTAGACCGAAATCAACCCCCCACGTATCAATACCGAGTGAATCCGTTTCGATGCCGGAAGAGGCAAGCTTCATAAGCCCCTGTTTTATCTCGAAAATCTGTCTGGGTGTATCCCAGAAAAGAGTATCACCGAGCTGGACCGGATCGTTTGAAAACCTGTGAATCTCATTGAGGACGATCTTCTCTCCGTCAAATTCCGCGACGACCGCGCGTCCGCTCGACGCTCCGAAATCAAATGCCAATACTTTTACAGTTTTCATTTCTATGATCATGCCTTCCTTTGCATCGAAGAATGAGTTATTGCCGTTTCCGAATGGCGAATCCGTTATTTTGTGTGAAGCTCCGCATGAGCTTTTTCGGATAAGGGCGCTCCGTAATATTCGTCATATATTCGTTTTATTGAAGGATTTTCATGCGCAAATCTTATCTCGGACGAACAATCAAGCGTTTTTAGTATTTCGGCGCGTTGGGCGGCAAGTTCAAATCCGTCGTGAATCGGCTGTCCGCCTCCGCCTGAACATCCTCCGGGGCAAGCCATGATCTCGACTATGTCAAAATGTTCTTCTCCGGATTCTATCATTTCGATTAACCTGCGCGCATTTCGTAATCCGCTCGCGATCCCGAGCGAAACCTTTGCGCCGGCGATATCGATTGTGTATTTTCTCATACCATTGTCATTCTCCCTGACATTGGAGAAACAGTCGGGAGAGGGATTTTTACCGGTGATGAAGTAATAAGCGGTTCTCAGCACCGCCTCCGAAACGCCGCCGGTCGTGCCGAAAATTACTCCCGCGCCTGAAGCCAAGCCCAGCGGAGAATCGAAATTCTCTTCTTCAGCGGCTTCGACATCATGGTTTGCGGATGTGATCATGCGTGCCAGCTCACGCGTGGTGATCACCGCGTCAACATCCCGTCCGTTTTCAAACGCGTTGGGGCTGTCCGCGGCTTCCTTCTTTTTCGCCAGACAAGGCATGACGGAAACAGAAAAAATTTTAGATGGATTCTCTCCTATCAACCCGGCAAAATAGCCCTTAACCGCTGCGCCGAACATCTGCTGAGGCGACTTTGTACTTGAGAGGTTTTCCGCCGCATCCGGAAAACGTTCCTTTGCGAATGTCACCCATGCCGGACAACATGAGGTGAACAGGGGATATTTATATTTTTTACCGCTTTTCAATCTTTCAATAAGCTCGCTTGTTTCTTCCATTACTGTCAGGTCAGCGGAAAAATCAGTATCGAACACGTAATTAAAGCCCAGAGCGCGGGTAAGCGATACAAGCCTGCCTACGTTCGCCTTTTCCGCAGTGAGCTTCATCGATTCAGCCCATGCTGCACGCACAGCCGGAGCGATCTGTATAACAGTTATCAAATCTGGATCGCCGAGCGCGGCGATCACCCGTTCCTCATCGCTCCTCTCCTTCAAAGCGGCGACAGGACAATGCGTTATACACTGGCCGCAGAGAGTACAGCCGCTTTCAGATATCGTTTTGCCGCCGGCCGCTCCGATTGCGGCACGCGCTCCCGTTCCTCTGAGCTCCCATGCGTTTACAGACTGGATTTTATCACAGACATTTATGCATCTCATGCATTTAATGCACTTCGCCGCTTCTTTTATAAGCGGAAACGAACCGGGAGCATCGTTTTCCGCCAGCTTTTTCTCATATATTCTGTCTGTGATATTCATATCACGGCAAAGGGACTGAAGCGTGCAGTTGCCGTTTCTTGTGCAGTTTGGGCAGTTGGCGTCATGCTGAGACAGGATCAGACGAATATTTGTTCGGCGCGCGCTGCGGACACGCTTTGAATTGGTATATACAACCATACCCTCTTCGATCATTGTATTGCACGCGGTAACAAGCTTCTCGCCGCCCTCAATTTCTACAAGGCAGACGCGGCAGGCGCCGATTTCATTAATATCACGCAGATAACAAAGCGTAGGGATATTAATGCCGCACTTTTTTGCCGCGTCGAGAATTGTCGTCCCCTCCGGGACGCTGACCGGCCGCTTATCTATTATAAGATTTATGTTCTTTGTTTCTGTTTTATTTATATGTGCGTTTACCATTGCGGTTTTCGTCCTCCTTTGAGTGAAGCGAGGCCGAAGCGGTCACAGCGCAGACATCTCGCGCATTCTCTTAATACTTCTTCCTGCGTCATCGGGTCTTCCATCAGATTAAAATCGTTCTTTCGTTCGGATTCCGGACGCTCTTTTGTGTTGATTCTACCGCACGCGCATTTAACGTGATAATCCGGCTCCGGAATCTCGACATCACAGGTTATTTTATGCGAAAATCCGAGGTAAGTGTCAATATTGCGCGACGCGACTTTTCCGGCTTCTACAGCCCGGATAACGGTCGCGGGACCGGTCACGCAGTCTCCTCCGGAAAAAATACCTCCGTCGCGTGAAACTACGGTTCCCTTTGAATTTGCCGTGATAAGTCCCCATCTTGTCGGGATGCCCGACTCCATAAAATGCTCCGATTCGACATCCTGCCCAACAGCGACGATTATGACATCGCATTCAATGCGCCGCTCCGGCTCGCCGGATTCAATGGGCCTAGGTCTTCCTCTGTCATATTCCCCGGAAATCTGCGGCTTTACAATAAGCGCGGCAACTTTTTCTCCGTCTGTTTCCACTCGGACAGGCGACATGAGCTGTATGACCTCGCAGCCCTCGGCCATAGCGCCATCTATTTCGTCCGCAAGAGCTGTCATATCAGTTATTCTCCTGCGGTAAATGCATTTCACATTATTCGCACCGAGGCGCATGGATGTACGTGACGCATCCATTGCGACATTTCCGCCGCCGACCACCACGACGCGCTTGCCCGTAAAGTCCGGCGCGTTTTCTTCTCCAACCGAACGCAAAAGCTCCACGGCGCTCATGACGCCGCGGGCATCTTCGCCTTCTATTCTGAGCTTTTTATCGGTATGCGCGCCGATTGAAATATAAACGGCGTCATTTTTACTCTTAAGCTCATCCAATGTAATGTTTTTTCCTATTTCAATACCGGTCTTGATTTCCACTCCCGCGGAAATAATAGTTTCTATATCCGAATCCAGCCATTTATCCGGAAGCCGGTATGAAGGTATGCCGTATCTGAGCATACCGCCGGTTTTTAAGCGCTTTTCATAGACGGTCGCTTTATGTCCCATCAGCGAAAGGAAATACGCGCATGTGAGCCCGGCTGGACCAGCGCCTATGACAGCAACGGATTTACCGGTTTGCTCCGCGCATCTCCGGACGGGAACCTTTCCCGCGCCTTCGACCGCCGCACGTTTAATGGCTCTGATATTGACAGCGTCGTCTATTATTCCTCTGCGGCAGCCCGATTCGCACGGATGCTCGCAGACGAGCGCGCATGACGCGACAAACGGATTGTCTTTTCTGATAAGCTTAACCGCGTCCGCGCATCTTCCCGCTTTTACAAGCGCGATATATCCGGGTACATCTACATCGGCTGGGCAAAGAGAGGTACACGGTATAGACCCGAAACCCGCGGCGCAAACTCCGTGCTGCGCATGAGATATGTAATCGTCATAAAATCCGGCGAGGATTTCAAGAAAAGCGGACGCCGCCTCAAATCCGATCGCGCAGTCCGCAGAATCGCGGATTGTCTTCGCTGTTTCTTCCATAAGAGCGAGATCATCGACGGAACCTTTTCCGTCGAGAATTTTCTCGGAAAGCTCATACAGTACATTCAGCCCGATGCGGCAGGGCACGCACTTTCCGCAGCTTTGCGCAAGGCACATACGGATATACGCTCCGGCGAGCTCGACCGGACAAGTTCCCCTAGGCGCGAATTCAGCTCGCTTGATTAGTGATTTGTAAAGCTCATTAGCGCATTTTTGCGCTTTTTCCTGCTTTTTTAATTCCAGTTCCGTCAAGTTTATTTCTCCTGATTTTTGCATTCGCATTCAGTATAATAATAACCGAATTATATGAACATAGTGTGAACATACGTCCTACTTGTCCTATTATGTCGAAATTTAAACACATGAATTATATGTTTACACAGGCTTTTATTTATAGTATAATTATTGAGTTGATTTAAGAGAAGAATCCAGATATCAGAGTCATTTCTTGTTAAAAGTTTTTTCAATTTTAATAGCATATTGAGGTTTTTATATAATGTTAAACTCGTTATTATCGCTTTTATTCCCTCCTATATGCCCGATATGCTCTATGCCTTTGCTCCCGGAGGATACAAGAGGCGTATGCGCCTCTTGTATGACAGAGCTCGCCGCACTTTATTCGCCTAAGCTTATATCAAGCCGGATTATATCCGACGCCGGTATATGCCGCGCAACAGTATTGTTTCCATACCGTGACGCAAAGATTAAAAAGATGATTTTCGCGGCAAAGACACGCGGCAGCCGAACCGCTGTAAGATTTTTCGCATCTTATGCCGCAGATGGCATTCTGTCAGAAAAAGTTTTTTCGTCAGCCCAAATAATTACATATGCTCCAAGGCGGAAAAGCGCGCTTTACAAGTCCGGAAACGACCAGGCGTTCCTATACGCTAAGGATATATCCACACTTACGGGCATTCCCTGTTCGCGCCTTATCTCCCGTACCGGAGGCTTTTTTGACGGAAGACGCGAACAAAAAACGCTTGGTCAGGCAGAGAGAGCGAAAAACGTCCGCGGCTCTTTCCGCGCATCTCCGGATGCTTCAGGTAAACGAATACTGCTGATCGACGACGTTATGACTACAGGCTCGACGCTTTCGGAAGCCGCGCGCGTTTTGTTAGCATCCGGCGCAGCATCGGTATGCGTGATAGCGATATCGGGGTGATCGGACATTACTACAAAATCAATTTATTTCATCGGGCAATATATAAAGCAATAAATTAACTACAATCTAATACATATAGGAGCCATAAATGAACATTTTACAAATAGAAGCAGCAAAAGAAAAATTCGGATCATTAATTGAAAAGCAGCTAAGAAGAATCGAAAAAATGAATCATGACGGAGATTTTATTAATTACAGAATGCTTGATAAAACTATAATCGGTGTTTGCGGCGGAGACGGAATCGGACCTTCAATAACCAGACAGGCACAACGTATTTTGGAATATTTACTTGCCGATGAGGTTCAAAAAGGTAAAATAGAATTCAGAATTATAAATGGCTTAACGATTGAAAGACGAATTCAAGAAATGTCTGCCATCCCAGCTGAAGTATTAGATCAACTGAAAGAGTGCAATGTTATTCTGAAAGGGCCGACAACAACTCCCAGAAAGGGCGACGATTATCCGAATATTGAATCGGCAAACGTGGCAATGCGCAAAGAATTAGATTTATTTGCAAATGTACGTCCTGTCCGTATTCCCGAACAAAAAATTGATTGGACTTTTTATAGAGAAAATACAGAAGGCGGTTATGCCGCGGGGAAAGACGGTATAAATGTAACCGATGATCTCGGAATTGACTTTACTATAACCACAACTCAGGGCTGTGAAAGAATAATAAAAGCTGCTTTTGAATTTACAAAGCAAAACAACAAAACAAGAATAACTGCAGTCACAAAAGCAAATATTATTAAAACAACGGACGGAAAATTCTTAGATGCATTTTATAAAATAGCAAAAGAATATCCCGGCATAACTTCTGATGATTGGTATATTGATATCATGACTGCAAAGCTTGTTGATATAAAAAGGCGAGCAGATTTTCAGGTTTTTGTACTTCCAAATCTATATGGAGATATCCTGACAGATGAAGCCGCCGAGTTTCAGGGCGGCGTGGGAACGGCAGGAAGTGCGAATATCGGTAAAAAATATGCAATGTTTGAAGCTATCCACGGTTCTGCTCCAAGAATGGTGAAGGAAGGCCGGGATATTTATGCCGATCCATGCAGCATGATGCGTGCAGGGGCGATGCTCCTTTCACACATCGGTTATAATATTGAAGCAGAAAAGTTAAATAAAGCGCTGGACACTTGCACTATTACAGAAAAAAAGCTGATAATGACCGGCAGAGACACCGGCGCAACGAGCGAAGAATTCGCCGATTACATAATGGATACTATAAATACCTTTAATTAAATTTAACTTACATATACAGAACAAAGACGACATAACACATCGTTTTTGTTCTGTCTTTGTATATTCTGATGGAGTATAGATTTTTGCTTTATGAAGGTATTGCTTTCAGAGGCTTCGTTAAAAATTTCTTTATATAGCACTTGACAAAACCATATTAACGGAATATAATATATTGTGGAATTTATTTCACCGTTGCCGTCCATATTGAGGTTCGGAGATGAAATCTTCAAATCCCAAATGCTTATGGATGGTATTTTTTGTGCAATAAAAGTATATATTTCGTCGTGTTTTCACATTACGACTATAGTATTTATACCGTTTGTCTGATCCCGTACATATATCAAATTATATTATTTATGCGTCAGGCAAAAGTGTGAGAACTTCTCACACTTTATGTTTGTAAAGAATTCCGGATTTTTATAGTATTCTTATCCCGTTTTGATATAATAATAAATCGGAACAATATTTGAACTGAAATCTCCGGCAAATTCAACATAAATAATATTATTATAAATAATCAAAATCATAATGGAGTACCAACGCAATGCAATACTACCTCATTTTATTACCAATCGCGTTATTGCTTATCGTATCAAAAGTATTGATGAAATTCTGCAGTAAAATCGGCTTGCCGGGCGTTATCGGAATGCTGCTTGCCGGAATACTTGTCGGTTTAATTAAATACATTCCCGGTCAAACGATTTTTAACGAAACAAGCCTTACCGGAATCGGATTTTTCGCACAGATCGGTGTAATCCTGATCTTGTTTACTGCCGGCCTCGAAACCGACTTGAACCAGATTAAGAGCATCGGCGGCCCTGCTGTAATCATCACATGCGCCGGAGTTATCGTCCCTATGGGACTGGGATTTTTAGTGGCAACACTCTGCAACGGCGGATTTGCGGCCTTAAATCATGACACAATCATAACAAACATTTTTTACGGAACAATATTGACCGCCACCTCTGTCAGCGTAACAGTCTCGACTCTCCGTGAAATCGGAAAGCTAAGCACTAAGGTCGGCAGTACAATCATCGCAGCCGCAATAATTGATGATATTCTGGGAATTATCGCCCTTTCTGTCGTCATTGCGTTGAAAAGCAACGGATCAACGGAAGTGGCGAACCCCTTGATGGTTATTTTAAAGACAGTTTTGTTTTTCGTGGTTGTTGCGATTATCGCATTT
Source organism: Oscillospiraceae bacterium (assembly GCA_034925865.1). Lineage (NCBI taxonomy): Bacteria > Bacillati > Bacillota > Clostridia > Eubacteriales > Oscillospiraceae > Oscillospiraceae bacterium. The sequence continues at coordinate 16,305 of JAYFRN010000003.1, forward strand.
TTTGCATCAAAGCTTTTCAGAAATCTGGATACTAAATATCCCCATCACCGCTTGATTCCCATATTCAGCCTGGCATTCTGCTTTATAATAGCTTATGTCAGCGAAAGATGGTTCGGAATTGCCGATATAACCGGTGCTTACATCGTCGGTTTGATACTTTCCACAAATCCTGACAAGCAGTATATCGTCCAAAAATCCGATATTCTCGGTTATATGATTTTTGTTCCGCTATTTTTCGGTAATATCGGTATATCAACAGAGTTTGCGGGTATGAATCTGAACATGCTGTTTTTCGGAATCATGTTTATATTAGCCGGTATTATAGGTAAAATTATCGGCTGCGGCGGTGCCGCGCTTCTCTGTAAATATAAATTCAGCGACTCCTTAAAAGTTGGAATCGGAATGATGGCGCGCGCGGAGGTTGCTCTCGTTACGGCGCAAAAAGGTGTCGAAGCAGGCATTATAACCAGCTCTGTTATGCCCTTTATCGTCCTTCTTATTGTTGTTACAAGCTTTATCACACCGATAGCACTGCAATCCGTTTACCATCACGATGAAAAGCATGAGATCGCTTTAAATAATTCAAAGAGCCAAAAAGTTTAATAAAAATTATTTATTAAAAAGCAGGAGACCATCATGGCCTCCGGCTTTTTTATATCGCTAAAATGGTTAAATTTTTTCTTGCCTCTTAAGGTTTTCATCCAGTAAAAGTAGCTCCGAATTTTCTTCTTAGCAAGCACGATGCAAGTTGTAGACAAATCATTAAATTATACAATCTCTGCATTTCTGTGAAGTACCTTTTTCTTTATACCAGCTTCTTACTGCAATTCACAACAACACACCAATATTATACCTGATCAAATGGAGCGGAGAGCAGATACATAAAAATGTATCTGTTCTCCGCTCTTTGTTATAAATATAAACAATCTCGCTTGTGTGAAAACGGCAATTATAAAACGGAAATTTAATAATCAAAGCCCATATACCAGAGCTTTTTCATCCATAAAGTGCTATTATTTATTAACTCGGCATTTAAATAATTACCGCTTAAAGAGAGAAAAAGCTTTGGTATATGGGCTCTTCTCTCTTAAAAGACAAGGATTATTTAAATGCCGTTTAATAATTGCCGTGCTAATAATTACCGTATTTTTTAATTTATAGTTTGGTATATTGGCTGTTTATATTAATTCTTCTGTCATTTTGCATCTGAAGGCGCGGGCGCATCAGGAGCCACGTCAGCCTCAGAAGCCGGAGCTTTTTCGGTTCCGAGATAATCCGGCAACTTCATACCCGCCATGTCAAACATTTCACTCATGGGTGGTATTGACTTCATCATTCCTGATAAGAAATTCGCGGTTGATGTTTTCCCGTCCTTGGCCGAACCGGAATCCCAGACGGTTACCTTGTCGATCTTGATATTCTTGATTGCTTCGACCTGGAGTTGAATAAGCTTTTCCATCTTGTCGGCAAGCATCAGGCGGATCGCGTCATCCGAATTGCCATCGGCGGCTTCAACGATCTTAGTAAAGCCTTCGGCCTGCTTTGAAAGGATTTCATACAAACCGGCAGCTTCCGCTTCACGACGCATTCTGATGGAATCAGCTTCACCGCGCGCTCTCCGGCGTGTTTGTTCGGCTTCTGCTTCAGCCTGAAGTTCAAGACGCTTTTTTTCGATTTCAGTTTTAACAATGATATCGGCTTCGAGCTTTGCTTTTTCGAGGTACGCTCTCGCCTGCTCTGCGGCTTGCTGAGCAGCGTAGGATTCTTCCATTGCCTTTGCCGCCTGGATATTCTCCGTGGCGGTTGCGCGTTTAAGCGATTCGGCTTCTCTTTCGCGGCGGGTGGCGTCGGATTCCGCGACCTTTGCTTTGGCTTCGTTTTCACCCTGTATAGCTTCAGAATTGGATTTTGAAACGCTGATTCTTTGATCGCGTTCGGCGTTTGCCGCGCCTATCGCACCGGCGCGGTCAGCCTGAGCCACAGAAACCTTTGCGTCATTGATCGCTTTGGATGCCGCCTCTTTACCAAGAGCGACTATATAGCCGGATTCATCATCGATATCGGTAACGTTGACGTTTATCAGTCTCAAACCGATCTTCTTTAATTCGCTTTCCACGTTTCCGGATACGGCTTCAAGAAATTTATCACGGTCGGTATTTATTTCTTCGATATCCATTGTTGCAATCACAAGACGGAGCTGGCCGAAAATGATATCTTCCGCAAGCTTTTGGATTTCTTCCATCTTGAGTCCGAGAAGACGCTCTGCCGCATTCTGCATAATACCAGACTCGGTTGAAATACCGACGGTAAATCTTGATGGTACATCGATACGAATGTTCTGGCGTGAAAGCGCATTCCTGAGATCAACGCTTATCGAAACGGGCGTCAGATCGAGGTATTGATACGCCTGCATAACCGGCCATATAAAAGCCGCGCCGCCGTGTATGCATTTCGCGCTGCGCTGAGAGCCGTCGTTATTATTGCCGACTTTACCGTAAATGACCATAACCTTATCGGAAGGGCATTTTTTGTAACGGGAAAGCAATACAACCACTGTTGTAAACAATAGCACCGCGATAACCGTCACAAGCATTACAATTTCATATGTGTCCATGGGAAACTCCTTTATGTATATTATTTTTTGAGTAGCGAGTTTAATCTTTCAATAAATTCGTCAGCTTCCGCGTTGTCCGCGATGGGTGCAGAAAACAACGTCCGGCCGTCTCGTGCTTTTATTACAATCTCATATGCTTTGACGAATGTAAGCGCGGGATCGACATCGGCAAGCTCTTTTTTTACCGAAGCAACCGACGATATGTCGGCAAGAAAGATCGCAACAGTTTTTTTATCGTCCTTTTCTGACACGAAGGAAAACCGGCTGCATGAAATGTCGCATGTCGATTTATTGATCTTTATCTGTGTTATGGCATATTCGACTGTACGGAATTTTCCATCGTCTCCTTTGAGATATTGTATTCCGTCTCCGAACACAAAGCCCTCTGCGATATATCTGTCGCGGTCTCCCGAATACCCTTTTGATTTAGTACTGATAAATTCTTCACGGAAGAGATTGTCGCGTTTTCGTTCTAACGCATTGTCAATCTCCGAATCCTTTGGCTTTGTAATCGCTGAAACGAGAATCACAAAGCTTCCGGTAATAAGGAGCGGATACATAAAAAATCCGTAGCTCCATATAAAATAGCACAATATTCCTAAGAAAACCATCACTCCCCCGATTGCATAAAATAATGTGTGCAGCGCCTTTTTCTGAGTAAAGTATTTTGCATTGCCTGAATAGTTCATATGAATCCTTTCCACTTTTCATCCGGAATCCGGATCAGCCGTTTTTTGTTTGTGTTTTTATTATTAACTCGGTATTTAAATAATTTCTCTCTTATAAAACACGACTTATTTAAATGCCGTTTTAATAACTCGGCATTTAAATATGAGAAAATCCGTTGGGATATAGCCTTTCCCTCTCATAAAATAATACTATTTGTTTGACGTTTTAATAATCCTTTCGACCACGAACATATCGAGTCCGTTCGTCGAGACAACTCTTACCTGTTCTCCCGTTTTTATCGTATCGGGATCTTTTGTCATTGCAGAAACCTCCGAGTATTTTTCTTGAATTATAATATTTACCTTTCCCCGACCTTTTGCACAGCCCGGAATCGGGATATACACCTCTCCGACTTTTCCTATGGCGTTATTCAAGTCGATATTTCCGGAAGACTGCAGCTTTAGCATCAATTTCATTAATACTGCTATCAACATCAAAGCGGCAAAACCGCAAGCCGCCGAAAGCAGCACCGTAAGAACGACCGGCAGGCTCATGCCGTCAAACAGCATACCGCTCCAGCTGCCTACGCAGAAAAACGCCATTATACCTCTGACCGAGAATAATGACAGACCCGCGTCGCCGGTATCTGCACCCGATCCGGGATCAATCACGCCGTCACCGTTAACGTCGATGTCCGCACTTCCATCCGAACCGTCTCCGATTCCGAAAAGTAACAGGATCGTCTGAAGCACGAGAATAACAGTGGATGGTATTGCGATTATCGCATATATACTGGATACATCGGAAAGCGCCTCAAACCATTTAATCATAAAATTCCACTCTCCTTATTGAAGCTTCGGTTATAGTTTTTCATACAGCTCATTACAATAAAGCTGAAGCATTGTTGAATAATAGGAAACGACAATAATTTCAAGCGCTGAGATAAGCCGCCTGCGCGCTCCGGTAACTTTTTCTTCATATTTTTCGGTATATTTTTCTATACAGCCGCGCAGTGTTTCACCCGACGCATCTTCAATCTCCATCATCCTTTCGATTATATCGCATATATAACCGTATAAAACGGATTCCGGAATGATATCATCATCGCAGCAGTTAAGATCCCCATTTATATATTTCAGAAGAAAATCTATTTTTTCAAGTGAAAGTGATTTTCTCATCATGTTTACAATCAATATGCGCGCCACGGTGTCTTTAGAATACTTTTTATTTTTCGGATTCGGAATCCAGCGTCTCTTGACCCAGTTCTGGAGCGTAGAGCCGTCTATTCCCGATATTTCTTTTATCTGAGCCAGCATAATTCCATCAGTAATATAAAATATCTTATCTAAAAATTCGATACCGGTAACATTGCCCATAGATATTTTTTCAAGTACGGTCCCCGGTATTATCGGAGCGTATTTTATTATATTCATATCTGATCCCCCTTTCTTTGTAATGATTGTATCATAAGTTCACTAGATTGTCAATAGCGTTCTTGATAATTTTAAAAATATTTTATTGACTGCATTTCACGGTAAAGCTTTTTCTGATAGAAAGACAACCTAAGCTTATAGAGATCGCCGAAAATATAGCTTACGGTTCTACGCCCGGCGGTAAATACCCGCAGCCGGTCTTTCTCCTAAAAAATTCATAATGTGGACTCACCAAAAAAATCCCCGCAAAACCTTTTAAATGGTTTTACGGGGATTCGGCATGTCACGCATGAATCAAGCTCCTAAAGAATTGAGCTTCTTTGTGAAACGGCTCTTCTTCCTTGCGGCATTGTTCTTGTTCAGGTATCCTTTTGCGACTGCGCGGTCAATAATCTTAACTGCGGATTTGTATGTTTCCATAGCAAGCTCCTGATTGCCGTCGACAAGGGCCTTGTCATATTTCTTTATCGCGGTTTTCATTTCGGATATAAACATATGATTCTGAAGCGTCTTTTTCTCAGTTGTCTTAATGCGTTTTTTTGCAGACTTTATATTTGCCAAACTGCTACACCTCCTTAATACTATTGTTAGTCGTCATTCAATTATATCTTACCATCTTTCGAGATATTTTTCAAGTGTTTTTTTCTTTTTTTATTGATTTTTTCAAAATTTGGGGATAATAAAACAAGCATATAATTTGTTAAGGCGAATATTATTATCGCGGTAATCACAACTTGTATTAAAAACTTTGGTATATAGCTTCATAAAACAACCGCTGTTTTAATACCATTAAAATGATGATAAAACCGACTGTATACTATTACAGAACTTTTTCTCTTTTCAAGAAGCAGCAATTTTAACAAAGAACTTTATAAATAATCCGGAATCCAATACAGGTAAAACTCTTCCTGATTATAGCTATTGTTATTCTAAAATCACATGGCAAACGCATATTTATATTAAGCGGGTTATGACGATCTGTTCGTCCTGGTCCCGCAATAGGAGGATATGAAAATCATGGCAGTAAATTCATCTATCAGAACAGACCTCGCACTAGAAGCGCATGAGCTTGCGTGTGCCGCCTCTGGAGGCAAAAGCCCGGATGGAGTCGAATATCGCGAAGAAACCGACGGGTGTGTTAAGTTGATGTATGTCAAAGTAACAAACGAAAACGGCGAAAAAAGTACCGGTAAAAAGATCGGCGAATATGTTACCGCCGATATTGGACGCCTATGGAAGGATGAAACCGAAACATTCAAGCAAAAAGTTCAATATATTTCAAAAACAATTTCTAAAATGATCTCGGGCGCGGGCGGGGGCAAGTGCGTTCTCGTCGCGGGACTCGGCAACAGAAGCATCACCGCAGATGCGATAGGCCCGCGTTCAATCGACAGCCTGCTTGTCACCCGGCATATCAAAAACACCACTCCTCTGATCTTCGAAAAGCTCGGTCTTTGCGATGTGGCCGCAATTACTCCCGGCGTTCTCGGACAGACAGGCATCGAAAGCGCCGATATTCTAAAAAGCCTGTCCGATAAAATAAAACCGGACATGCTGATAGCCATTGACGCGCTTGCGTCGCGCAGACTGTCACGGCTCGCGACAACCGTACAGTTTGGCACCGACGGAATATCTCCGGGAAGCGGAATCGGCAACAACCGGCAAACCATTTCTTCGGAAACTCTTGGCATACCAGTAATATCGATCGGAGTTCCCACCGTTGTCGACGCGGCCACTCTTGCGGCGGATGCCATCGAAGCGGTAGCCGCAAAATCGGGCGTGGCGCCGGAATATGATTATGAAAAAATCAAAGAGGTTCTGTGCGAAGGCGATTTGAATTTCTTCGTAACTCCAAAGGAAACCGACATAGTCCTAAAAAGTGTTTCCGAGCTGATAGGCTATTCTATAAATCTTGCGCTTAATCCCAATCTGAATTATGAAGAAATGCTCTCGTTGGTATAATCTAATATTTATCGCGAAAGGATTTTAATCGATAATGAACAGCTCAAAACCGTTTTTATCACGCTTTTCTCCATCCAAGGGCACGCTTACCTCCGCCGTAACACTAATAACGGCCGCGGCGCTGACCCTTACATATTTTAAATTTACGGGGATTTCATTAAATTCAATAATTCAGGCTGCGGCATCCTTCGGCACATCATGCTTTTACAAATCCGCCGATAACTCAAGCCTCACGGACATTCCGGATGAAATACCGAAAAGTGCGCTGCCTGGCTTTTCCGGCAGGATGACACCCAATCTTTTTTTCTCGGATGCTGTCAAGGCTGAGAGAGAGATAAACAAATCAAATCAATTGTTTCCGGAGCCGAATCTGCCGCCACATTATGAAATACCGGATAATTATTATCCAGTTATCGCGGCTGATCTCGCATACCGCGGAATGGAACTGATTAATGATACTGATTTTTATATAGATCCGACTAAAATGAACGATTACGAAAACCCCTTTGTCTTTGATCCAAACGAAACCGGACCTATAGTGCTTGTCATACATACGCACGCCACCGAATCATTTTATGAAGATTCACAAATCACCTCTCTGTTCCCTCACGATAAGCTCCTTGTAGGCTATTATAAATCGGGTTCAGCCGCGCCGCGTTCCTCTGATACAGAAAAAAATGTAGTAGCCGTCGGTAAAGTATTTACAGATACTCTCAATTCGCTGGGTGTGGACACGATACAGGATACATATTTACATGATTACAATAATTATGAAGGCGCATATACCTCATCTCAGAATGCCATAAAGGAATATATGAAAAAATATCCTTCAATCAAATATGTAATCGACATACACCGCGATTCACTTATCAGAACAAACGGTGAAAAGCTGAATCCCGTAACAGTCATAAACGGAGAAAACACGGCGCAGGTTATGTGCGTGGTTGGCACGAATCAAAGCGGTTATTATCATCCGAACTGGAAAATGAACCTAAAGCTGGCATTTCATTTCCGTAATGAGCTGAACTCTATTGACGAAAGCATGTGTCGTCCCGTTTATCTTCGCACCGGAAGATTCAATCAGCATCTTTCGCCGGGAAGCATGCTGCTTGAAATCGGCTCCTGCGGATCACGGCTGTCCGAAGCAAAAAACGCCGCGAAACTCGCTGCGTCCGTTTTAGCTGAAATAATTCACGAATAAGCATAATTTTACGCTTTGAAGATACAAAACAACCGCTTTTTTTCAATTCCTCTTCGACATTCTTTTTTACCGATTGATATTAAAATCGACATGTCGTCATTTCAAATGATCGGAAAGGATAAGGTTAAAAGTATGGAAGGTAAAATAAGCCGTCCCGAGTCAAAATCGGGAGCTTCAAAACAAAAACGTAATGAACCTGATATTAAAAACACTGTCAGCGCGTTCCTGTCGGGCTTCGACAGAGGCATGTCTGTCTTTGCCGGCGATATTTATGCAGACATCCGACAATCGGAATCGCATGTAAAAAACGCTTTCAGAACACTGTTTTTCTGCGTGGCGTTGTTTGCCGGCGCTCTGTTGATATCGGCCTGTCCGTTTTTGGGAGAACAATATCCTATAGGGTTGGCAATCATCTGCGCTGTGGGTGTAAGGCACCGTCGCGAAGCGATCGGGATCCGAGGAAACGCGATGGGAGCTGTATTGATTGCCGCGGCTCTGTTTTCGTGTATTTTCATGAAAAGCGGAATCCTGGTTTCGTTTTTTATAAGCACGGCTGTCTTCCTGACACGCCTTGCGTTTACCAAAGGCGCTTTAAACGAGGGCTATGGAGCGCGCGTGGCTATTGCCGCGTCCGGAGCGATATCCCGTGCTCTCATAACCTATATATTCACCGGGTTTGAAGCCGCCGATATCGGGTATGCCGCTCTGTCCGGTCTGAGCGCGGCGGCATTCACATTCCTGCTTTGCGGGTTTCATCCGCGTGAGAACGCAGAAAACCTTCCTGACCGCTCGCTTCATCGTACGGCCGCAATCGGAGCAGTCATTTTTACAGCTGTATTATCGATACGCGGTGTCGATTTTCTCGGATTCAGAATCAGTTTTGTAATTGGCGTCGTGTTGACTCTATGCGCCGCCGGATACAAAAACGCATTCATGGGCGCGTTATGTGGAATTGTCTGCGGAACGGCGGTCGGAATGTCCGGCAGCGCATACATAGCGCCAATGCTCGCAGCCGCGGGCTTTTGCGCCGGATTTCTTTTTCCCGTCGCTAAGATCGGTTCTCTCGTATGTTCGTTCGCAGCCGGGTGTGCTTTTTGTATATTTACGGGAGGATCAAAGGCTCTTCTCTCCTGCGGTGCGGATTTTCTGGCGGGTATTCTTATCTTCTTCTTTATAATGCGTTTTATTCCGATACCCGAGCGCGCCGCAACTCAGAAAATCCGTGAAATTACTACCGGATCTAGCTCCGACACCTTGTCAGAAGGAAAGCTCCGCGAACGGATAAAAGGGATTTCCGACGCTTTTGGCAGCTTGTCGGCAGAATTCACTTCGATCTCGGACAGGCTAAGGGTTCCGCAGATAACGCATGCCACACATATAGTAAGCACTACAACCTCCGGGCTTTGTTCAGGCTGTTCCCTTTCTGGAGTTTGCTGGGGAAAGGAATATACCTCAACTCAGGATGTAGCTCTCAAGCTGGCTAATAAGCTGTCGAATACAGGCTCCGTCTCAGAGGACGATATGCCCGCGTTTTTCAGGGAAAAGTGTATAAAATCGCCCGAATTGATTGCAACAATAAATAAAAAATACGATAAACTGTGCGGAGAATGGCTGAAAAACGACAGAGCACAGCTTCTCGCGGGCGAATATTCCACAGTGTCGCGTTTATTAAAAAGCGCCGCCGACGACTGCGAATCAGACTGTTCACGTAACTTTGGCGCCGAAAAGCTTGCGCGGGCTGCTCTAAACGGGCTCGGAGTGTATTATAAAGCGATATTTGCATATGGTACACGATCTCTTATCGTCGACTGTGCCGGAATAATCCCCTCAAATCTCTCTTCCTCCAGTTCTGAAATAACTGCTTCTTTTGAAAAAAAGCTCGGAGGAATTTTTGGCGAACCGGAATTCATATCAAACGGAACGGCTTCCGTAATGCGTATGAGACGCAAGCGCAGAATGATGCTCGAATGCGCCAAAGTATCTCGAGCAAAGAACGGCGAAGCCATAAACGGAGACACCGCCTCTTTCTTTGAAAATCCCAATGATTATTTTTATACCTGCGTATGCGACGGAATGGGCACCGGGCGCGACGCGGCTCTCACATCACGACTTGCCGCGATATTTATAGAAAAGCTTCTGACTTCCTCGGGAGAAAAGAGCATTACGCTCGAAATGCTCAACGGCTTCCTGCTGGCGAAAAACGATGAATGCTTCACGACCGTCGACTTGTTGGAAATAGACATGCTTTCGGGAGAAGCGTCATTTATCAAAGCCGGTGCCGCACCTTCATATGTGCTGCGTGCCGGGCGTCTGTATAAGATAAATTCCGCCACTCCTCCTGCCGGAATTATTAAACGTATGACAGCGGAGCTTACGAAGCTGGAGCTTTATCCGGGCGATATCGCAGTATTAATGTCAGACGGTATAGAGGATGGAGATATGTATAAGCTGCCTGAGCTGTTAAGCGGTGCATCGCCTGATATTTCGCCCGCCGAGCTGTCAAGATTGATCCTTGATTCCGCGTGTTCTTCCACCGGACGGGGCGACGACATGACGGTCGCGGTTGTAAAGGCCCGCGCGGCGTAAAAGCGTAAAGCTTAAAATTTATCTGTTTATACCGGGATTTATTGCCATACATCCGGCATAAATCCCGGTATTTTATTAGTTCGGCATTTAATAATTGCCGTTTAATATTTTCCAATTAATGTTGACATTTTCTCCGAAAAAGTTATAATCAGAGATAATACAGCGGCAATACTAATATTGCGGTTTTACCTTAGCGGTTTATATAATCGTAATTTCGGCATACAGCAACTCTAAAATTGCAGTTTGGAGAAAGGAAATGCTAAAATGAAGCCGATTATAAATGAATTTACCGTTCCCTCTCCTGACGGAGCCGTAATGCTCAAGGGGCTTTTTTATCCCGCAGTAAATCAAAAAGGACTGCTGGTCATCTGCCACGGAATGCTGGAGCATAAGGAGCGATATGACGAATTCTGTATATATATGTCAGAGCAAGGAATTTCATGCGCCATTTTTGATATGCGCGGCCACGGGGAAAGCGTAAATTCGTCTGATGAATTAGGTTATTATTACAAAGGCGGAATCAAGAGCGTCGTTGAGGATATCCGCGCTGTGCTTATCTATACCCGATCGCTCGCCGGAAATGTACCGGTCACTCTGTTCGGGCACAGCTTCGGCTCGCTTGCGGTAAGATCTTTCGCGAAGAAATACGGAAATACGATCGATGCGCTGATTGTATGCGGCAGTCCTTCTGAAAATCCTGCCGCCGGCGCGGGAATTGCTGTCGCAGAGTTAATGAGCATATTCGGCTCTTTGAAAAATAGAAGCGTTTTAATCGACAATCTTGTATTCGGCAACGCAAGAAAAGCGTTCGCAGCGGACGGGAGGTGCGGATGGCTTTCCTCAAACCGTGAAAGCAACGCCGCTTATGAAGGGGATCCTCTGTGCGGTTTTGTTTTCACGCTTGACGGATTCATTACGCTTTTCAGGCTGATGAAGGATGTCTATAAAACAGAGCCATGTGTGAACCAAGCGCTGCCTGTGCTTTTTATAAGCGGAGCCGGAGATCCCATGAGGATCGGAAACGATGAGTTTTTCGCCGCCGCCGAATCCATGAAAAAATGCGGATACAAAAACGTCCGTGCACATCTTTTCGAAGGAGCAAGACACGAAATACTCAACGAATGTGATGAAATTAAAAAAGCGGTATACTCTGAGATTGCAGATTTTACGAAAAACGTTGGATAAAAAGAAGATTTAATAATATAACAGTCCGCCGGAAGAAAAATTCCTCCGGCGGGTTTTTGTACGGTTGATAATAAATGAGGTATTATAGCTTCTTCCAATTTCCCCAGCTGCCGATAGGGCTTTTATCAACCGAAAAATATCTTGCTGACATTGTAATAACCGGCTCGGCCATTCTTAACCGCTCCTCAAACGAGATGGTTTCATCCGCCAACCGTTCATCGGCGAGTACGTTTTTGATACTGCAAACATAAATTTCACTTTTTCCCTCTTCATCAAGGCGAAGCGTCTTGTCAACAACAAGTTCAAAACTCCATACGCTGTCTTTTGGCACAGGTACATTTAATACCGCGCCGTTTATTGACTCGATTATTTTTGATTTATCAACCTCATAACCGGAATTATTGCCAGAAAAGTCGGCGAACGGCAACAATGATTTTGTTACGACTGATGCCGAAAAAATACCCGTTGCGCGTATCCTGTCGCGTGTAAGTTTATCCTCGCCTATACAAGCGACGAATTTAAATTTATCATCCCAGCAATATGTAGCCCAACAAAAAAGACCATAATTCGGAATATTACCTTCTTTATATGTGCCATATAGAAACAGACACTGCGGGCAGAAAGCATTGGACGCGGGCAAAGAAATTTTTTCCATTTTTTTATTTTACCTCTCTTAAGTGTGGATTATTACAACCCTGTCGTATATAAAACCGATATGCCACCGGTAATATGTTGTAAATCATTGGCACATCTCATTGATTTCTTTCTGAATGTACTTCGGAAATTTGGAAACAACAATGTCATATGCATGGTCAATCATCTGCAAGATTTCTTCGTCCGGCACAGTGCCGTCAAGGTTTACTGTATTGAAATGAGGCTGATGGATGGGAGGGCAATGCCAGCCTCGCACCACAGAGCTGGAATAAACACTTCGGTAAAATTCAGCCGACTCCGGGGTGCAGTTCAATGTAACCTTCGGTTCGCCGTGAAGCATAAACGGCTGTGCGAAAATCCGTCCCTTTTGCTGAGAAGGAGCTTTTACCTTAATGACAGGATAAAGCGGATCAAAGGGATAATCCGTATATGTACATGGCTTTTGCAGACAATATTCTATTATTTCCTGATGTGTCATAGCTTTTAAACCATTTGTTTCTTTCTTCAGTCAGCTGCGGATATAAATCGTTATTCCGTTCAAATCATATCTCTTATCGTTAATTACAAAGACATATTACCATAATCCGTCAGTAAATACAATATAAATACATTTCTTTGTATATGTTTTTTAGTTCAGCGTATAATAAACTCAAAGGAGTGATATTAATGTCTTATGTAAGCCCGGCGCTTCGTGACAGGTTTGAATCGCTTTCCATAGATCTTAAAAATGAAATTCTGTCACGAAATGTAAGACTCGAAACCCTGCAGGATCTTATCGATATTTTGGATAAAATTGCATCCGAAGGAGAAACCGCCGGAAAATAAACGGCGGTTTTTTTATGGGAATATATTGCGTTGCAGGACAAGTAAATTCAATATACATTTTTCTTTTCTATGAATATACTATTTCAGAGGTGAGTTTATGAACTACTGCCAGCTGACTATGGCTGTCACTGCGCTGGCAAATGCGCTTGCGGGTATGTTGAACGAAGATGAAATTTCCGTGCTGGCAGCCTTGTTGACGCAACTGGGCGACACTCTCGCAACAATAAACACCCATAAGGAAATATGCGAGGCAAGGCATGATGATAATGAGGAAAGCATAAAAAAACGATAATGATATTTTCTGATGCTGTCGGAATAAATAAAAGCCCCGGTTTGCTGTCATAAGAAAACGAATTTTTGACAGCAAGCCGGGGATGATTTTATTATGTTTACTATTGCTCCCCCAATTAAACATAGCCTGGGTTATGTGGCGTAGAGTGTGTACTGTGCCTTAATCTTTGATATTATGCCCTCAGTCAGACGGTAATTCCTTCCGTCCTTCAATGAGATATAGACAAAATTAGTCTTTATCGGGACATTTGAGCAATCTCAAAATAATAAAGATTTTACTCTACTGTTTACTTTTGTGTTTTCTCTTTCTCTTTATATATTGAACGCGTTCAAAAATCAAATAATGAGGAGAAATTCTTATGGCAACCTATAACATTAAAAATCTGGGTTCCGGTAAATATCTGAACATCAATGGCAATTATCTTACTTCCCTTACAAATCACCAGGAAGTTACGCAGTGGAGCGGCAGTAACAAGCCAGAGCAAACTTGGGTTATTGACACAATAGATACAAGTAGTACAAGTGTCGGTGTACCCATCAAATCGTATGTAAATCAATCTTTTAGTCTAAACATTTATCGTGCAACAAAAAATTGCGATGTTTATCCTTTAGCTTTAAATGGTGGTGGAGACGGCTTTGTATATTTTGTACCTGTGGCAGGTGTAACAAACGGATATAAGATTATAACAAAATCTGATTTTTCGGCAACAAAACACTACCTCTCTCTTGCAGCCAACAACGCCACAAACGGGACAAATATATGCTGGGCGCCGACTAATGGAACCAACTATCAGGTCTGGGTGCTCGAAACTACAAAATACATGCATGTAAATGCGAATTTGCATTATGTCCGCATTGCACCATCTGAAATCGATATCCGGTACATAAATGCCGCTAAAACGTCTCCAACTGATGGCAGCTATTTTAATGCAGGATTTTTCGGTGATTATTACGGCTGTGGTACCTTACCTGTTGCAAATCTTTTATGTAATTTAAATGAAAGTGTAATCTCAGATGCTAATCAAACTGCTTTGCGGGGTTGGTTATGTACGATATCAGGCAATAAGTTGTATAAGAACAGTTATAACCCGACGGGAGTTTCAACGCCTATTTCTACTTTCTATATAGATTCATCCAACAATGCTTATATTGCGCAAGCAAACAGCGTCCAAACCACATGGAAATGTGCGGTTTCAGGCGCACCGATCATGAAAAATGGTGTAATAACGAGCATTACCGAACTTAATGATGAACACTGGGATCCTAGTTGGAAATATGGAACATGGCATGGTTGTTTAGCTGTAGCTACTTCATCTACCGTAGGCGCATCTGAGTTTTTCTACGTAGCTATGGAAACCACAAGCGATGATTGCAGAACTGGCGAAGCATACAACATTGTAAATAGCTTGAATTTGGGGATCCAGAATGCAATTATTCTTGATGGCGGCACAAGTTTTATTTTCAAATATAATGGCACTACAAGAGAAACTACTGGAGGAACCAGACCAATTAACAATATAATGTACTTCTAAGAAATCAACCGGCGGGGACATTTAGTCCCCGCCGGTTATTTTAAAATGAATTGTATTAGCCGTATCAGTCCGTCTCTAAGGACGGTTCCACATGCCTCACATGCGCAACAGGCGAAAAATCTTCTATAGGGCAGTTTGTTACCGTCAAACTTAGCAGAAGATTTAATCCGCGGAGTACCGATATGTCTGTAATCGGATTGTCGTCAAGACCCAAGCGCTCCATCTTGCTCCAGCTTCCCAGAGGTGTAATATCGCTTATATTGTTGCCGCTAAGTCTTGCGTCGGTAAGATTCACCAATCCGGAAAGCGGTGAAATATCGACAATGTTGTTAGAATTAATGTATAAAAGGACAAGATCAGTTAATCCGGACAATGGTGAAACATCAACTATGTCGTTAGCTGCAATCTCCAACCAGACAAGATTCGTTAATTCGGACAATGGCGAAACATCAACTATGTTGTTGCTGCCCAAGTAAAGCTTAGTAAGATTTTCAAGCGTTGCGAGCGGTGAAATATCAGCTATATCATTTCCAGAAAGCGAAAGGAGGTCAAGCTTGTTTAGTCCGTTTAGCGGTGAAATATCAACTATTTTGTTATTATGCGCTTGAAGTTCAGTAAGATTCATTAGTGCCGCGAGAGGAGAAATATCAACTATTTTGTTATAATAAATGATTAAATCGACAAGACCAGTTAATCCGGACAATGGTGAAACATCATCTATGTTGTTGCTGCTCAAGTCAAGTTCAGTAATATTTTTAAGCGCCGCGAGAGGCGAAATATCAGCTATATCATTTACAGCAAGTGAAAGGTGGTCAAGCTTGTTTAGTCCGGTTAGCGGTGAAATATCAACTATTTTGTTGGAATTAATGTATAAATCGACAAGACCAGTTAATCCAGACAATGGTGAAATATCAGCTATGTCGTTGCCTCCCAAGTTAAGTTCAGTAAGCTTTTTAAGCGCCGCGAGAGGAGAAACATCAACTATGCTGTTGCTGTTCAAGTTAAGTTTAGTAAGCTTTTTAAGCGTCGCGAGAGGCGAAATATCAACTATTTTGTTAGAATGCGCTTGAAGTTCCGTAAGATTTATAAGTGCCTTAAGAAGGGTAATATCCTGAATACCCACACCGGATATATCCAAGCTTGTCACCTTGAGAAAATCCTCTTTAGTAAGATCACCATTTTCCACATTCGCGCTTAACCGTATTGCCGCTTCAATTTCAGGGTAGTCACCGATTGTTCTGATGTCGAAACCGTTTATCAGATAATCATTTACATTTGAATCCCCCGATTCCGTTGCGATTTTATTAATATCGGTTTCGCTGTTTCGATTTTCGTTGAAGGCTACCATACAAACGGAAAAACACAGTAACGCCGCCATTAGCAGTGAAAAAACGATCTTTTTCATAATAAATAAGTCCTCCCTATCAAAAATATCATATATATTATTATCTCGTAACATCTAAATATTTATTGTCGGATACAAATGCTTGATGGTACCACGGTGGTGTGAGAGAACGGGGTGACTTTGGCTGTCAGCTCCTCCTACTCGATTGTATTATTCAGGTATTGTTCCGCCTCGTGTGTATGGTTCCACACGCTCCACATGCGCAACAGGCGAGAAATCTTCTATAGGGCAGCCTCCTAACATCACTTGTAATAGTGTAGTTAAGTTACCAAGTACAGTGATGTCTGTAATCGGATTAGAATTAAGTGTTAAGCGCTCTATATTTTTCCAACTGCGAAGGGGTGTAATATCGCTTATATTGTTACCGCCAAGTCTTGCATCGGTAAGATTCACCAATCCGGAGAGCGGTGAAATATCGACTATGTTGTTAGAATTAATGCATAAAAGGACAAGATCAGTTAATCCAGACAATGGTGAAACATCAACTATGTCGTTAGCCGCAATCAACAACCGGACAAGATCAGTTAATCCGGACAATGGCGAAACATCAACTATGTTGTTGCCGTCCAAGTCAAGTATAGTAAGATTTTCAAGCGTTGCGAGCGGTGAAATATCAGCTATATCATTTACAGCAAGTAAAAGGTGGTCAAGCTTGTTTAGTCCGGTTAGCGGTGAAATATCAACTATGTCGTTAGAATAAATGATTAAATCGACAAGACCAGTTAATCCGGACAATGGTGAAATATCAGCTATGCTGTTGCTGCTCAAGTCAAGTTTAGTAAGCTTTTTAAGCGCCGCGAGAGGAGAAATATCAACTATTTTGTTATAATGCGCTTGAAGTTCCGTAAGATTTATAAGTGCCTTAAGAGGGGTAATATCCTGAATACCCTCACCGGATATATCCAAGCTTGTCACCTTGAGAAAATCCTCTTTAGTAAGCTCACCATTTTCCACATTCGCGCTTAACCGTATTGCCGCTTCAATTTCAGGGTAGTCACCGATTGTTATGATGTCGAAACCGTTTATCAGATAATCATTTACATTTGAATCTCCTGATTCCGTTACGCTTTCATTCGGATCGGTTTCGCTGTTTGAAGAAGGGTCTTTAACATTTGATTCCCCTGATTCCGTTGCGCTTTTATTAGAATCGGTTTCGCTGTTTCGATTTTCGTTGCAGGCGACCATACAAACGGAAAAACACAGTAACGCCGCCATTAGCAGGGAAAAAACGATCTTTTTCATAATAAATAAGTCCTCCAAAAATTATTATCAAAATATCATATGTTGGATATATCCACTTATATAAATGCCATAAGCATGTTCAAGGGTGGAATAAAAAAGTGACGATACTCCTTCTTGTAGCTCTCGGAACAGTGCTTGATAATATTATCACACCCAGTAACACGTTCATCAGAAGTATGATAGTAAGCTACTACATCGCTAATGAAAGTCTGAGTATTCTTGAAAATATAGGAGCGTGTGGAGTGCCGTTCCTAAAGCACTGTATAAAATACCGTACAGTCTCAAAAGCAATGGCAGCACAAATCAATGCTATATTTAATTTGTGCGTCTAAATTGTCTGTTTACGCAATATTGGATATCAATATAAAATGATAAACATAATACATAATATTTAGAGATCATTAGCATTTTATTTCTTATATTTATTTATATCCAGTTTATTTAAATTTTTATTTTAACACCTGCATTTTGTATTATTTATAATTATATTATTAATTATAACCTAAATTTGGATTTTGTCAACTTATTGCCAATTATTTTTTAATTCATGAAATTATTTGCCATCGGGTAACCAGCAATTTATTGCGGTTATATAAAATATATCATATCATCCCGCAAAAAACTCCGACAGCTTTTCTGCTGCCGGAGGTTAATTTGAGTCAAGAATAAAATCCCGTATTTTAATTACATTGTCCATTTTTTATATTCGTAAAGTTCATCCGCCATTCTCGCAATCTGTAATCGATCAAGCTCAGGATTCATTACGGCAATGCTTTCGACAACCTCATGTCTGCTTATTTCCAACGGCAGCATATTTTCATTGTATTTTGTATTTGCTGCAGGTAATTTATCTGAAAATAATTTTGTCCAATTATTATTTTGAGCGAAGCCCAGGCGGTAATAATTCTTCATTAACATTTCATTTCCGGATATATCGGATGTAACTGTTATTAAAGGAAGAGAGCAGTACGGGGCTTTTTTATAGTGAATTATTATAGGCAGCGAAGCTTCGCCAACAGATTTTATTATTTTTTTCTGAATGCGGTTTATATTATTTTCGTCTGTTTCACGTAGACAATTAGCGGACATTTCATTAAACAACCGTTTAATTAACTCCAACTTATTATGATCAACAGAAAAGCCAATCAAATTCATCGGCAAGCTGTTTATAATTGATTTTATAATAATTGAAGTTTCAGCCGCATTGATTGCTTTCATTGAGTCTATTATTATATTATATGGCAATCCTTCAATAGGACCGTATGTTAAATAGGTAATGATATTCTTTACAGCGTTATTTTTATTTCTGCCAAATTCGTAAAGCAATTCTAATGAGTTGGAACAACATGCATCTAATATTAAAATGTCGATTTTATTGCCCGCTTCACCCGCCGCCGCATCTATAGCTTTTACCATTTCAGGAATGCCCATTATATAAGGCATATTACCGCTGTAATCGGTCATCAGACCGACGCAATGATAACTGTGCCCTCCTGTTATCAACATATATCTTTTTGCAGGATAATTAAGTATCCCCCATTTAACAAAGTTATATAGCTGTTTGGGATCCGACATATTAACGTTGCCCATATATTCAAGCAATTCGGATTTGCCTTTATGAATATAATATCGGCGAACGCCTTTTTCGTTATCATTTAAAAAAATAATATCACGTCGAATTAACTTGACAAGCCGCTCATCCGCTGTGCCGATTTGCATCAAAACATTGAAGGCAGAAAAAGAGCCTGTTTTTTCAGCATCAAGCATAGCTTTATGCATTTCAGGCTCAAGATCATTGTTGCCATTTGCGTATATCAGAACTGTCCAATCAGCATAATTTAAGCATGTATCCATTTAAACTTTCCTTTTTTAAGACTTTCTAACGGTGATTATTAAACGGTAATCTTAATAAATTATTATAAGAGAGAAAAGCTCATATACCAAGCTTTTCTCTCTTAAACCTGATTATATAATTACCGGGTTAATATAATGAAATGCCCGCTGTACAAGTTTACAAACAAAAGTAAACATCGTTCTATTTACTTAAACTATGGCTTCTGTTTTAAAATGCATTATGCCTCGCACAGGTGTTTTATTTATCAGTATCGCGGCATTATAGGAATAGAAATTTGTCGTTGCCAAATCCGGTTTCCCGTCTCCATTAAAATCTCCCGGTATAATATCGGAGGGATAATCACCCGTAGCATAATATTGCGCCCATTGAAAAGTACCGTTTCCGTTTCCGAGTATAACAGCGACACGGTTATTTATGGTATTGGTAACCGCCAAATCCACATTGCCGTCATTGTTAAAATCAGCGGTTGTTATACCGGTCGGACCAGTCCCGGCCGGAGTAAAAGTCGGAGGTTGAAATGTGCCGTCACCGATGCCAAGCAGTATTGCAACATTGTTTGATGAATAATTTGTAGCCGCGATGTCCAGGATTCCGTCGCCGTTAAAATCGTTGGCTGCGATATCCATAATATCAGAACCGGCCGGAACTGAAGATGCCGCCATAAAAGTGCCGTCTCCTATTCCGAGCAATATATTTACATTATTATCACCGCATGCCACCGCTAAATCAATTACACCGTCGTTGTTAAAATCAGCCGCTATTATTGCGTCAGCGGGAGCGCTTATCGAATATGGCACCATCGCTTGAAAAGTACCGTTTCCGTTTCCGAGAAATACTCCTACTATATTGTTGCCGATATCTGTTATAGCTAAATCCATATTACCGTCATTGTTAAAGTCGGCAGACACAATATTAATAGGATTAGAGCTTGCGGATATTGCAACAGCAGGTAGAAAAGTGCCGTTACCATTACCGAAGAGGATTGCTATATCACTTCCGTTTGAATCTGTCACAGCTAAATCTATATTGCCATCGTTATTAAAATCCGCAGCGGTGACTGCGGTTGGATTAGCGCCTACAGAATAATTTGCCGTTGGACCGAATGTGCCGTCGCCATTCCCGAATAAAATTGTTACATCATCATTTTGATTGCATGCTATAGCTAAATCCGTATTTCCCGACGTTGTAAAGACGCCGGTCGCTATACCATATGGGCCCTGGTCTGTATTGTAAAACACAGCCGGGTCAAAGGATAAAATCATATATATCTCCTATTTATATTATTAATGCAAAGATATTATATTGTATTTACATAGTTCATGAGTGCCATTAGCCTATATATCCGGCATTTATGGCTCGTAAAGATATCATATAATGCTATGTTCTTGCAATATAACGATTACGTTAAAACTTACTATAATATAATATTCGAAATCGTATCGTATTGTTACTTGTAAACTCCGGCATATTGTCGACAGCAGCCTACTTGATTTACATAAAAAATGGCTGAAGCAAAAATAGTCAGAAAAAAGAGCCGTTGACTACAATTTAGTAGTACAAACGACCCTGTTTTTTGAAAAGATGCAGTATGAAACAGCAAATTGCTGAGAGTTGAAATTCCGATATTCTAATAAATAATTGCATTTACGAGAGAAAAGCTTATGATTCTTTTATGGACTGTGATTATGCCCGGCAAACAGACAGCTCATGATAACAGAACAACTGCCTAAATCAATTCTCTGAACATTAAAAGCAGCTCGGTTTTACTGTTTATATTCAGTTTCCTGTAAAGACTCGTTCCGTATGTATTCGCTGTGGAATATGCTATGCCCATCGTAGCGGATATCTGCCTGAGAGTATAGCCTCCGAGCATCAGTCTGCATACCTCCTTTTCCTTCGGCGACAGTTTAAATTCCGCGAGCTTTTCATCAAGCCTGGTGCCGTGTGTCACATCGGGACGGTTAAGGTCATCCATGCACTCGGCATTATAAAGCTTTGATGAAAACATAGGCGATATAAAAACTAAAATCATTGTGATAATAATAGAAATTAATGCAATATGCAAAAATGAAGATGATTCGTAACTGTTCTTTAATAATAAGAGCAGGATGAATCCGGACATATAGCCCGCGCCGGAAATAGCCGCGCCAATACGGTAAAATATTACACTGGAAAACTTTTTAGACATTATGCCGCTTATATAATAAATTGTTATCATACCCGACGCATAAGCAGCTCCGAAAAGGAATGAGCTTACGTAAGCAAATGATAAAGCGTTTTTATATATTATTGCCATTACAGAGCCGAGTGAAATCAAAAAAAACGAAATGTTCACTCCGTAACACATGCTTAAGCCGGCAAATCGTCTAAGAACATATGTAATTAACGCTCCAAGAATAATTCCGGCTAAGTAATATGCAGCCAGACTCTTTCCGGTCGACAACTCAAGATTTTTAAATATAAAAGGCACGGTTATATCATTCAGAAAATATACTGCGAATACAAGCAGCATACTTGAATAAGCCGAGAGCGGAATTATTACATTTATATCTCCCACAGTTTCTATGGAACGCCACGCAATAAAAAAGGCGCATATTATCAGAATTACCAGAACCAAACCGGCGCAAAGCTTGAATACTATCGTATTTCCGATACATGAGATGATATAATATACCATTTTTGACATTATAACTCCAAAAAATATGGCATAGAATTTCTCGGAATTATTCAGAATCATAAAATAAGAGAATCCGAAGCATGCAAACAAATGCCCTGTTGCGACAGCGCACGGGATCAAAATATATAAATATATAATTTCCAATTTAAAAAACAGAGTCGCAATCAACGCTATCAGCAAGATAAATGCGCTTGCCGGAGCAAGCTTTGTATATGCTCTGCCGTCAAAAAAGCAGATAACCAATACTGCCGAAACGAGATATATAATTACAAACAGCTTATTAGCCTGAATTCCGAGCATCATTTGTCTTGGCTCAATCCCGTATCCCGGCATCCATACCAAATAAATCCATATGAAAACTGATATCCACCCGATAAAACGCGGCAAATTGTATAAAGTGATTTTTTTAATTGATATACTTCCGCATTTTTTTACGTCAGATATAATATTAGTCATAACATGAGCACCTTGTTAAAGGGCTTAATGAAAAGTCCCGCTTTTTATATTAGATATCGGCCATGGAGACATAACGGTATCCGTTTTCGGCGATAAAGCGTTTTCTGCCCTGTATATCGTCGCCGAGGAGCACATTAAACATTTTAAATGTTTTATCCTCGTCCTCAGGCATAATTTTAATAAGTCTGCGCGACTCCGGATTCATGGTCGTCTGCCACATCATTTGCGGCTCGTTCTCACCAAGACCTTTTGAGCGCTGAACCGTATATTTCACATTTCCGAGTTGTGTAATAATCTTAGTTTTTTCCTTCTCATCATACGCGAACATGATCTTATCTTTAACTGCGATTTCATAAAGCGGAGATTCGGCAATAAATGTCTTTCCTTCACGAATAAGCGTAGGAAGAAGGCGGTAAAGCATTGTAAGGATAAGAGTTCTGATTTGATATCCGTCCTCATCGGCATCGGTGCATATGATGATTTTATTCCATTTCAATGTTTTTATGTCGAACTGTTCCAGCTCCTTATGGGATTTGGAGCGTATTTCAACTCCGCATCCGATGACCTTTAAAAGATCGACAATTATATCGTTTTTAAATATTTTATCATATGAGGATTTTAAGCAGTTTAACGTTTTACCCCTGACCGGCATAATAGCCTGAAATTCGGCGTTCCGCGCCAGCTTGCAGGAGCCGAGCGCGCTGTCTCCCTCGACTATGAACAATTCGCGTATTGAGGCATCCCTGCTGCGGCAGTTGGCGAATTTCTCTACGCGATTGGATATGTCGAGCGTTGAGGAAAGCTTCTTTTTGAGATTTATTCTCATCACTTCCGCATTTTCACGGCTGCGTTTATTTATCATGACCTGTGTGGCTATTCGTTCTGCATCTGCGGGATTTTCCGCGAAATATACCTCTAGCCGACGCAGAAAAAATTCAGTCATGGCTTTCTCTATAAAAGCGTTGTTTATTGCTTTTTTTGTTTGATTTTCGTATGAGGTTTTATTTGAAAAGCTGCTTATTATGAGGACAAGGCTTTCCTCGATATCGGAAAAGCTGATTTTCTGATCGCTTTTCGAATATTTATTATTTTGCTTCAGATAATTGTCAACAGCTTTTGTAAAGGACGAACGTACCGCCTTTTCCGGAGAGCCGCCGTGCTCGAGAAAACTGGAATTGTGATAGTATTCTATGCGTGAAACAGCGCTGGAAAAACAGAATACAGCTTCTATCATCACAGAGTATTCTTCCTGATCCTCCCGGTCGCGTCCCACGCGCTCCGTCGTTGCGTATACGGGAAGAGTAAGCGTGCGTCCTCCGGTTGCTTTTGATGTTTTCGACGGCTTTTTTCCGCTTTCAGTATCGGTATCGTCGTCGGTATCCTGTTCGGAATAATCATCGGTATTTTGATCTTCCGTACCGGGGACGGCATCTCCGGTTATCTCCTTGATATAATCGATTATTCCATTTTTATAATAATAACTTTCTTTGAAAACTCGTTCGCCGCTTTCCGCCGGCTTAAGATAGCTGCCTTGATTTGACTGATGTTCATATATAAGTTCAATGGTTATACCACGGTTTATAAAAGCCTGTCTTTTGAGAACATCGGTGAAATACTCAAGCGGTATATCGATATCGGTAAAAACCTCAATGTCCGGCTTCCATTTGACAATGGTCCCGGAGTGCCTTTTATTGAGCGGTTCTTTTCTGAGCTTGCCACTGACTGCGCCTTTTTTGAATGAAATCGAATATTTTATATCATCGCGGCAGGAAACGACTTCCATGTATTCGCTTGTGCATTGAGTGGCGCAAGCGCCGAGACCGTTTGTGCCGAGGGTGTATGTTTTCTGATTATTATTATACTTTCCTCCGGCATACAGCTCACAATATACCAGATCCCAGTTATAGCGTTTTTCATTCTCATTCCAATCAAGCGGCACTCCGCGTCCGAAGTCCTCGACGGATATGCTTTTGTCGGCATTATATCTGACAATGACGCGATTGCCGAAGCCCTGGCGTTCTTCGTCGAGTGAGTTTGAAAGTATTTCAAAAAAAGCATGTTCACATCCCTCAAGTCCGTCGGAGCCGAGCATGACAGCCGGACGTTTTCTGATTCTGTCCGCTCCTTTAAGGCTGACTATGCTTTCGTTTGTATATTCTTCGGCCATTTTATATGAATTCCCCTGTCTATGGATTTTTGCGTTAATATGAACACTTTTGCATGATACGTCTGAATATAAATTTGCCTGCGCATAAGCATAAGCAAGGCGCAGGCGCAAGCAAATTATATATCGGTGAATATTTCGAAATTATTAAAAGCCGTATAATTATCCGAGCTTGTTTTCGCTGCCGAGCACGCAGGTAATCTTGTGCTTGACAAGTTCCTTTACATTGGCGCGCGCAACGCTGAGATAGGTTCTCGGGTCGAACGCGTCAGGCTGTTCGAGCATGACTTGACGGATGCCGGCGGTAAACGCGAGACGTATATCACTGTCTATGTTGATTTTGCAAACAGCCATTGAGGCGGCCTTTCTGAGCATATCCTCGGGAACGCCTTTGGCATCGCCGAGCTTTCCACCGCATGAGTTAATGATTTTGACGTATTCCTGCGAAACGCTTGAGGCGCCGTGAAGAACTATCGGGAATTCGGGCAGACGGCGTGAAACCTCTTCAAGGATGTCAAATCTGAGACGGGCTTCGCCTTTGAATTTGTATGCGCCGTGGCTCGTGCCGATGGCAATGGCAAGCGAATCCACGCCGGTTTTGTTTACAAATTCCTCAACCTCGGAGGGATCGGTATACATGGCGTCGTCCGCGTGAACCTTAACTTCATCTTCGATTCCTGCAAGCTTGCCGAGCTCTCCCTCGACAGTGACATTTCTCGAGTGAGCGTATTCGACCACTTTTTTTGTAAGAGCAATGTTTTCTTCAAATTTAAATTTCGATCCGTCGATCATAACAGAGGAAAAGCCGTTGTCGATGCAGGCTTTGCAGATCTCAAAATCCGCGCCGTGATCAAGGTGAAGCGCAAAGGTGATGTCTGTATCCTTTTCTACCGCGGATGCGAGCGCCATGAGGTATTCGGCCTTGGCGTATTTTCTGGCTCCGGCGGATACCTGAAGAATAACCGGAGAACGAAGCTCGTCCGCCGCCTCGGTTATCGCCTGAATTATCTCCATGTTGTTGATGTTGAAAGCGCCGACTGCATATCCTCCGCGATATGCGTCATTAAGCATTTTTTTTGTGTTTACAAGTGACATTGATTTCTCCCGACTTATTTATTTATTTTATCTTTTTTTAAATCTGCTGACAATAATAAAAGCGATCACGCAGACAATCATTATCCCGAGAATCCACATGATTCCCTCGTCTCCGGTCTGCGGAGGAGGCGCAGTCACCTGGGTAAGGGTCAATACTTCTGCAATTTCGGTGCCTTCCATGATCATATTGATTTCCGGCATTTTCAAATTCCGGCATACATTGCCACTACATGCAGCAGTTGCCCGCGTCCTTTCAAAAAAATCAGCTTCACAATATACTGAATATTATACATCAAATGTAAATCCGCGTCAATATCTCAGCGGTATTAATTGAAATATGTTTGATATAATTTTATAAATAATAGTTTATATTATTATTTAATTATGTAATAAAGGCTTGAATGTCTTTAAAATTTCAATACTTACGCATGTTTCTCAACCTGCGTTTAATTTTATTTTAGCAATCAAAATCTCATGATCGGAGACTCCGGTTTCGACGGCTTTTACAATAATAATTGTTTCATACAAGAGTAAAGTCAATATACCAGAGTCGTTAATCGAGCGGCAGTAATTTAAATGCCGCAGCAGTAAATCAAACTTCACCAGTGATTAAGTCTCCTGATTTATGGGAAGATTCGTACTGATATTATTATATCACCACACATAAAAACCCGCAATGATAAAACCGACAAAATAAAAAGGAGCAAAATAAAAGAAATTGTGAAAATTATAACAGATATAACTCTTGATTATTTTGTGACTTTATGATAAAATGAATATTATAGTAAATTTAGGAAAGGTAAGAACTTGTATGTTCAATAAAAAGTCAATCGAAGACATTTCCGTTAAAGACAAACGTGTGCTTGTCAGATGCGATTTTAATGTACCTCTTGAAAACGGCGTCATCACAGACGCAAAACGCATCGTCGAAGCGCTTCCCACGATAAAATATCTCAGCGAACACGGAGCAAAGGTTATTCTCTGCAGCCATCTTGGCAGACCCAAAGGAGAATTCAATCCCGCCTTTTCGCTTAAACCGATAGCGGATAAACTCACGCAGCTTCTTGGTAGGGAAGTGGTGCTCGCCGCCGATGTCATAGGTCCAGACGCGAAGGCAAAGGCCGCCGCGCTGAAATCCGGAGATATCATGCTGATAGAAAACGTCCGTTTCCATAAAGAAGAAGAAAAGAACGATCCCGCATTCGCAAAAGAGCTCGCTTCCTTCGCGGACATATACGTAAACGACGCTTTCGGCACAGCGCACCGCGCTCATGCATCTACAGCCGGCGTCGCCGATTATCTGCCCGCCGTCTGCGGATATCTTATTCAGAAAGAAATCAGGATTATGGGCGGCGCGCTCGATAATCCGGAGCATCCTTTCGTCGCCATTCTCGGAGGCGCAAAGGTTTCCGATAAGATAGGCGTCATCAACAATCTTCTCGAAAAAGTCGATACTATTATAATCGGCGGAGCCATGGCTTATACTTTCGTCAAAGCAAAGGGCGGAAAAATAGGCATTTCGCTCAATGAACCCGACAAATTCGAGCTCGCTCTTGAGTTGCTTAAAAAAGCCGAAACAAAGGGCGTTAAATTTCTTCTCCCTATCGACAATAAGGCTACTACCGCTTTTTCCAACGACACGCCTTCGATAATCTGCAAGGTTGACAATATCCCGGATAATTATGAAGGACTTGATATAGGACCCGAAACCATAAAGCTGTTCTCCGACGCAGTCAAAGACGCTAAAACCGTCATCTGGAACGGTCCGATGGGCGTATGCGAATTCTCCAACTATGAGGCCGGCACGCGTGCCATTGCCGAAGCGGTTGCGGATTCCGGAGCGGTCTCCATCATCGGCGGAGGAGATTCCGCGGCAGCGGTAGAAAAGCTCGGATTTGCCGACAGAATCACGCATATAAGCACAGGCGGCGGAGCCTCTCTCGAATTTCTTGAAGGTCTTGAGCTGCCCGGAATAGCCTGCCTACAAAACAAATAAGATAAATTATTAAGAAAAGATCGGTATCAAAATGGGAAAATATATTATCGCCGGAAACTGGAAAATGAACAAAACTCCGTCAGAGGCGCGTGCTCTCGCGGCTGAAATAGCTAAAAGATATCCGTCCGCGTCATGCGAGGTGGTTTTATGCGTTCCGTTCGTCGACCTTTTTGCCATTCGCGAAGCGGTTTCCGGAACATCGGTGCGTATAGGCGCACAAAACGTACATTGGGCCAAATCCGGAGCGTTCACAGGTGAAATATCCGCCGATATGCTTGTGGAATGCGGCGTCGAATATGTGGTAATAGGACACAGCGAACGCAGGCAGTATTTCGGTGAAACAGATAAAACAGTAAACGACCGCCTTACCGCGGCGCTTGCGGCCGGACTTAAGGTTATTCTTTGTGTAGGAGAAACCGAGGCGCACCGTGACGCCGGCGAAACCGAAACCGTTGTCAAGAACCAGGTAGTACGCGATCTCGAAGGAGTGGGCGCGGATGCAATGAAATCCGTCGTCATCGCATATGAGCCGGTATGGGCCATCGGCACGGGTCGCACGGCGACCGACGATCAGGCCGAGGAAGTTTGCGCGCTTATCAGAGGAATCATTTCCGGAATTTACGGAAAAGAAAGCGCAGAAGAGCTTACCATTCAATACGGCGGCTCCATGAACGCGAAAAACGCGAAGGGTTTGCTGTCCATGCCAAATATTGACGGCGGACTTATCGGCGGCGCGTCATTGAAGCCGGATGATTTCGGCGTTATAATCGAAGCGGCAAAATAATTTAATTTATTGTAATTAATGGTCCTTTTGAAAAAAGCTTAAGAATTCTTGAATGTTTTACTTAAAGTTTTTCCGATTCCGTTCCGCGATCTAAACCGATATCGGAACGGAATATATATGTGCCCGTAGCGCAGTCCGGATAGCGCGATAGACTCCGACTCTATAGGTCACAGGTTCGAATCCTGCCGGGCATACCAAAAACTCCCCAGCTTTGATACAATCGTATTGAAGCTGGGGAATTTTTATATACAGGAGCGTACAGTTCACGCCCTCCGGTCTCAGCCATAATTAACCATATGAAAAGATATGACATTTCAATTTCTTGTGTAATAATAAATCATAAACTTAAGTATATGTATTGACAAATTTTTAAATCGGCACTATAATTAAGCAAAATATTACATTTACTATTCTAATGGTATTATTATGAAATTCTTTTGGATTCATCAAATTCGAAGCGTACGGTCGGATTTGTTATCCATGCTTCGCAGTAGCGATTGAGAGGAGACAAGCGTGAGAAAATTCCTTCTTATAGTTCGCATGTACATACAGGCTTTCACCAGAAGAAAAGTGTGGATGAGCTTTCTTTGCTTCGGAGTAATATTTACGCTGGGCTGTTATTTGTTAGTTTACGATCATGAATATCTACTTGCGTTACCCCAAACCTGTTATGGTCAGATCATACTTACGCTGGTTTTCATGATGATGGGCATAGAACTGATAAGAGAACAGCGGCGGGAGCATCTGAATGATATTATGGCCGCTTATTCCAAAACATCCGGTCTTATTCCCTGGGCTCAGGTGCTTGCTATCGGTTTTATTGACCTTCTGATGATGCTTGTGATTATGGCGGGATGCTATATCCGCATGGTGAAGGATGGAGCCCCGGCTTTATGGATAGAACAGTCATTAGCCTATATCGCGTTACTGTATTTTCTCCCCTGCCTGATCTCAGGCGTTTGGGGGCTATTAATTTCTCAATGGAATAAAGGCAAAAGCGTTTATCTGCCGGCTGTTCTTGTCTGGGTGCTTACCTCATCATTATTCAGTACATACCTCGTTGATTATACCAGGTCAATAACGTATAACAGCGGCGGATTTTTCTTTAACGCGCTCAATATGGGCATGAATAACTTTCATATTTCCGATAATGTATCGACAGGTGCGCCGATTGAGCTTCCCCGGTGGATTGTCCGCATTGGGATCGCAGTGCTATTGATCGCTCTTTTTCAATGCAATAATAACAGGTGCTTTGCTTCCACACGCAGACAAAAGCGGAACGCGGGAATCATTACTGCCTCTGTCGCCGTTTGTGGAATTGCTATGATGACGTTTTTTTACTATAACTATTCAGTTTTCTTTACGCGTTTTGCCGATCCTATGGACAGGGATGATTATGTTTACGACAAAAATTATGAGTATATTCCGGGAGAATCGGTAAGCCTGGTTGATTACCCTTCGAAAAAAAATATTACTCTTGTAAAAACGGATATCGATCTCTCCTGCACTACTCAGGGAATAAAAGCCGAAGTCACTATAGAAGCCGTCATGGATGCGGATGCAGACGGTCAGGGCTTTATGTTATATTCCGATTTCAATGTCGATGATGTTAAGGTGGACGGGAAAACTGCCGAATTTGAAAGAAGTAACGATGTATTGATAGTGCGCTTTCCAAATGCAAAAAAAGCGGGTTATAAAGTCACTTTTGTATTCCGTTATCATGGATACAGCCTGCCGTGCTTTCCGGCAAATGAAACCACGGTGCAATTAAATCGTTCTTTCCCATGGATACCCTGGCCGGGGATAAAGACGGCAATTGAAAACAACAATTTCTATGAGCCATCCGAAAAATTCTTTATTGAGGACTGGCAATGTGGAGATGAAGTTCATTATACTCTGCGGTATAAGGGCCCGGGAAATTTATACACCAATTTGGAAAAGCAGGGAAATAATTTATATAAAGGCTCCTCAGATAACGGAATTTCGCTGTATTCCGGCATGGTTCACTATAATCACCGGGATGTAGATATATATGTACCTGCCGGTTTATACCAGGATGCCATTGACGCTGTCGACGGTTTACTGGATGCTTATGATCCTTTGCTGGAGCTGTGCGAAAGGATGGAAACTCCCATAAAACCAGTAAAGCCGCGTTCCATTGGAGTCGCAAAAATTACAACCCCTTTTATCAGTCATTTTACATCGCGCCAGGAGCTTTATACCCGAAATGACGAATGGGAATACCGGTTGTACGGCGACTCAATTGATATTGCATATTATAGACGTGATTATGCGAATTCACTTGAAGCTTATCAAGCATCAAAAGAAGTAAGCGCAGAGTATGCTGTTTCTTACCTTACGAACCCCTGCGTAGGTTATCCCATCGATGTTTCATATCCGTCCACAAGTAATTTCGCTTCCTGGCTCAGCTTTTATTTACTTGCGCCTAAATTAGATGATTATAATTTCAAATCTAAATCTGATATGTTGATAAATTTTGGTTGCGGAAACGCCGATATGAAATATGTCGACAATAAGTTAGTAGTTGAAACCACGCTGACAAATGAAGAAGAAGGATGGATAAGCGGAATACTTGACAGAATGCGATCAAAAGAGAACTTTGACGAGACCTTTAAAGCTTTGTATCACCGTTTATTAAATAAAGAAGCAATTACAGCATCCGATATCGTATCTGCACTATATCATCATCAAGGAGAGTGAATTATGGATATATACAGGAGCGTACAGTTCACGCCCTCCGGTCTCAACCATAATAAACCATATGAAAAGATATGACATTTCAATTTCTTGTGTAATAATAAATCATAAATTTAATTAAATGTATTGACAAATTTTTAAATCGGCACTATAATTAAGCAAAATATTACATTTACTATTCTAATGGTATTATTATGAAATTCTTTTGGATTCATCAAATTCGAAGCGTACGGTCGGATTTGTTTTGGATTAAAAAAATAAACAGGAGAAATATCATGAAGAAAAAACTTAAGCTCAGGATTACCGTTTTCGCTACATGCATATTGTTGATGTTCCTGATGGTTACATCAGCTTTGGCAACAATTTATCAATCTACAGCACAAGTAAGTATTGGTTACGCTGCAAAAGCGGTAGGCTCAAAACAATCGCTAAGCACAGATCAACTAAGGGGCATAGTAGTAAGTTATAGTACATCAACTGGAAGTGATCCTTTGTATGGAGCAATGTGTACAAGAGGTGACATTTGGATTCATACGAGAGATTCCGCTAATGTTTCCCCAGGATGTTCAGTTTATTTGCTTTGGGATAACCCAAACAGACTGACAGGAACCTTTTGGGCAGAAGCCACAGCTACTGGTGGCAACCATAATGGGTATTGCACTGCCTATCAAGATCGCTAAATAATTTTCTTTAATCGGTTAAGCACGCTCCGCGGCAGCGATTTTTCCGTTGCCACGGAACGTTTAGAGAGGAGACAAGCATGAGCAAATTCCTTCTTTTAGTTCGCATGTACATACAGGCTTTCACCAGAAGAAAGGTATGGATGAGCCTTCTTTTCTTCGGAGTAATATTTACTCTTGGCTGTTATTTGTTAGTTTACGATCATGAATATCTTCTAGCTTTACCCCAAACCTGTTATGGTCAGATCATATTTACGCTGGTTTTCATGATGATGGGCATAGAACTGATAAGAGAACAGCGGCGAGAACATCTGAATGATATTGTGGCTGCTTATTCCAAAAGATCCGGTCTTATCCCCTAGGCTCAGGTGCTTGCTATCGGTTTAAAGGAGAGTGAATTATGGATATATACGGGGCGCACAATTCACGCCCTCCGGTCTCAACCATAATAAACCATAAGAAAAGATATGCCATTTCAATTTCTTGTGTAAAAATAAATCATAATTTTAAATAAATGTATTGACAAATTTTTTAATCTGCATTATAATTAAGAAAAATATTACATTTACTATTCTAATGGTAATATTGTGCAATTCTTTTGAATTCATCAAATTCGAAGCGTACGGTCGGATTTGTTTTGGATTAAATATAAAATAAACAGGAGAAATATCATGAAGAAAAAACTTAAGATCAGGATCACCGTTTTCGCTACATGCGCATTGTTAATGTTCCTGATGGTTACATCAGCTTTGGCATTAACAGTTGAATCGCCAGCTAGTGTTCGTATTGGTTCAACTTCAAAAGTAGTAGGACCTATCCAAACTCTAACCAAAGCTTCACTCACAGGTCATGTAGTAAGTTATAGTACATCAACTGGAAGTCGTTCTATGTATGGCGCTATGGTTACTCGAGGTTCTGTATGGATTTATACAAGAGATTCCGCTTCTGTTTCCCCAGGATGTGCTGTTTATGATTTAGCTTGGGATAATGGATCTTATACCGGAACTTTCTGGGCGGAAGCCATAGCCGAAAATGGCAATCATAATGGTGATTGTACTATTTATCAGGATCATTAATAATTCAAAGCTTTAAATCGGTTTAGCACGTTCCGCGGCAGCGGTTTAGTTCCGTTGCCGCGGAACGTTCAGAGAGGAGACAAGCGTGAGAAAATTCCTTCTTATAGTTCGCATGTACATACAGGCTTTCACTAGAAGAAAGGTGTGGATGAGCTTTCTTTGCTTCGGAGTAATATTTACGCTGGGCTGTTATTTGTATGTTTACGATCATGAATATATTCTTGCTATGCTTGAGACCTGTTATGGTCAGATCATACTTACGCTGGTTTTCATGATGATGGGCATAGAACTGATAAGAGAACAGCGGCGGGAGCATCTGAATGATATTATGGCCGCTTATTCCAAAAGACCCGGTTTTATTCCCTGGGCTCAGGTGCTTGCTATCGGTTTTATTGACCTTCTGATGACGCTTGTGATTATGGCGGTATGCTATATCCGCATGATACTAGATAACGCCCCGGCTTTGTGGATAGAACAGTCATTAGCCTATATTGCGTTACTGTATTTTCTGCCCTGCCTGATCTTAGGCATTTGGGGGCTATTAATTTCTCAATGGAATAAAGGCAAAAGCGTTTATCTGCCAGCTATTCTTGTCTGGGTGCTTACCTCTTCATTGTTCAGTACATACCTTGTCGATTATATCAGGTCAATAACCCAAAACAGCGGCGGGCTTTTCTTAAACGCGCTGAATATGGGCATGAATAACTTTCATATTTTCGATAATGTATCGACAGGTGCGCCGATCGAGCTTCCCCGGTGGATTGTCCGCATCGGGATCGCGGTGCTATTGATCGCTCTTTTTCAATGCAATAATAGCAGAAGCTTTGCTTCCACACGCAAACAAAAGCGGAACGCGGGAATCATGACTGCCTCTGTCGCCGTTTATGGCATCGCAATGATGACATTTTTTTACCATAACTATTCCGTTTTCTTTACGCGGTTTGCCGATCCTATGGATAGAATTGCATATGTCTGGAGCAAACATGTCGATTATATTCCTGGTAAATCGGTAAGTCTGGGCGATTTCCCTTCAGAAAAAAATATTACGCTTGTAAAAACGGATATCGATCTCTCCTGTACCACTCAGGGAATAAAAGCCGAAGTCATTATAGAAGCCGTCATGGATGCTGATGCAGATGGTCAGAGCTTTATGCTGTATTCCGATCTCAATGTCGATGATGTCCGGGTGGACGGGAAAACTACCGAATTTGAAAGAAGCAACGATGGGCTAATGGTTCACTTTCCCAATGCAAAAAAAGCGGGAGATAAGGTCACCTTTGTATTCCGTTATCATGGATACAGCCTGCCGTGTTTTCCGGCTAATGAAACCACGGTGCAATTAAATCGTTCTTTCCCATGGATACCTTGGCCGGGGATAAAGACTGCAACTAAATACGGCAATTATTATAAATACGACGAATCCGAAGAATTCTTTATAGAGGACTGGCAGCGCGGAGATAAAGTTCAATATACTCTGCGGTATAAGGGCCCGGGAAATTCATACACTAACTTAGAGAAACAGGGAGATAATATATATATAGGATCCTCACACAACGGAATTTCGCTGTATTCCGGTATGGTTCACTATAATCACCGGGATGTAGATATATATTTACCTGCCGGTTTATACCAGGATGCCATTGACGCTGTCGACGGTTTACTGGACGCCTATGATCCTTTGCTGGAGCTGTGCGAAAGGATGGAAACTCTTATAAAACCGGTAAAGCCGCAGTTTATTACGGTCATGAAAATGCGTTGCCCTGGAATAAGTTCATTTGTATCTCCACAGGAGCTCTATTCACGTGATGACGAATGGGAACTCCGATTAAAAAACGACTCAATTAATATTGCAGATTATATGCGTAATTATGCAGATTCCCTTGAAGCATATCAAGCATCAAAAGAGATAAGAGTGAGGTTGGCTGTTTCTTACCTTATGAACCCCTGCGTAGGTTATCCCATAGATGTTTCGCATCCATCCACAAGTAATTTTGCTGCCTGGCTCAGCTTTTATATACTTGCGCCTGTATTGGATGACAGCGATTTTAAATATTATTCAGATATGCTGAGAGAGCAAAATTCCGGAAATGGCAGAGAAACCATCAACGGTGCGTTTGTGGATGAAATCCCGCTGACAAAGGAAGAAGAAGGATGGATAAGCGGAATACTTGACAGAATGCGATCAAAAGAGAACTTTGACGAGACCTTTAAGGCCTTGTATCACCGTTTATTAAATAAAGAAGCAATTACAGCATCCGATATCGTATCTGCACTATATCATCATCAAGGAGAGTGAATTATGGATATTATAATAAAAAATTTATCTAAGTCCTACGGAAGAGTGTGTGCGCTTTCCGACGTTAATCTGTCGATAACTCCCGGCATTCACGGGTTATTAGGCCCAAACGGAGCAGGCAAAACAACCTTGATGCGCATTCTGGCAACAATACTTGCTTATGACGAGGGAGAAATCAAATGGGGAGATGCTTTCACCTGGAAGCATCCAATGGCTATCAAGGGCAAGGTAGGATATCTGCCCCAGCAATTCGGTATGTATAGATATTTAAGAGTTGAGGAAGCCCTCCGGAACGTGGCATTGCTAAAAAATATACCGAAAGCACAGGAAAAAGAACACGTTGAACGGGCGATGGAACGAACCAATTTAACTGAATATGCCAAACGCAAGGTCGGTCAGCTTTCCGGGGGTATGCTGCGGCGTTTAGGCATAGCTCAGGCCATTCTCGGTGAACCATCTTTATTAATTATGGATGAACCGTCCGTGGGATTAGACCCGAAGGAGCGAATTAATTTCCGGAAATTAATCAGGGAATATGATAACGGCGAACGGGTAATACTCATTTCCAGCCATATTGTGACAGATGTTGAGAGCTTATGTGAAAAGGTATCCATTATGAACCTGGGCAAGGTGCTTGTAAGCGGCAGTATGCCGGAAATTCAGGCAAAAGCCGGTCATCACGTAAAAGAAGAAATTATGAGCGAAGAAGCAATGAAAGAGTTGGAGAATACGCATACGGTAATCAATTTCACCCCTGTTGATTCCGGATACCGCGTACGATATTTGACGGACGACGATACGCAGGAGAACGCAATAAACTCCACCCTTGAAGACAGCTATACATACATCATTCAAAGGAACCAAACGTTATGAGGCGGATTTACAGAGAAACAGCCTATGACCTCAAAGAACCAGGTGTTCATATATGGATAATACCTCTGACAGCGTTGGCGTTTATCGTATTGACATATTTTTTGCAAAAAAATATGAACATTGATGTACTGACGCTTTCGCTGCTCGAAGTTCTTATTCCATCCCTGGGAGGTTACGGAACAATAATGCTTATGCAAGGCTTATTGGATACGGAAGGCGGAGAATTGGGTTTCGCATATCCAAGATCATATCTTTACTGGGGATTAATACGGCAATTTCGATTTTTCATTTTACATTCTATTTTGACAGCCGCCGTGTGTGAAGCCTTGGCATTGATATTACATGTCGATTTTCTGTCGCTCTTTTACCTCACCGTGATTCAAAGCTTTGCGGTGATGGCAGTGTCTTTTTTAGGCGTTATCGCGGGAAAGAAAGTCAGCATCGGTTTAATTGTATTAATTGCTTTTATCGGAATTCAGCTTACGCTTGGTCGCGAATATAATATCTTTAATCGGATTTATATTATAAACGGAGCAATTCCTTCACATGAACAGCTTAATTCCGTTTTATATAATTCCCTCTTTATCGGCGTTTTCGGATGGGGAATCGGTCAGGTTTGGCTGCGTCCATAAAATTATCATTCAAAAGTAAAAAGCTCCGTCAGACGACGGAGCTTTTTTTATTATGCATATAATTGCCGTTTAATAATACCATTAGACGACACATATAAAAAATGAATTTCTTTCATTTCTATATTGACAAACATAAGCTGCTTTGATATAATTTACGCATTCGGGGGTATAGCTCAGTTGGGAGAGCGCTTGAATGGCATTCAAGAGGTCATGGGTTCGACTCCCACTATCTCCACCAAAGGCCATGAAACTGTAATAGTTTCATGGCCTTTTTTGCTGGTCATTTCATCGCGTTCCTTTGTCTATATTCCAAAATGTCTCCGGGCTGGCAGTCCAGCGCAGCGCACAGCTTCGACAAGGTTGAAATCTTCAGCGCCTTTGCTTTTCCGTTTTTCAGGATGGAAATATTAGTGATGGTGATGCCAACTCGTTCCGCCAACTCTGTGACGCTCATTTTGCGTTTGGCAAGCATAACGTCGATATTAAATATTATCTCATCTTCCATGTAGTTCTCCTCATATCGTCAGGTCGCTTTGTTCCTGAAGCTCCGCGGCTTTTCTTACAAGATGGGACAGAGCGGCGGAAACAGAGGAGATTGCAATCCCAACGACCAGAACGATCAGTGACATCAGCACAATTCCCGGATGGTTCATGTTGAGAAGTAAATATACAATGTTCATTGCAAAGAAAAACTCTGAGTCGGCCACGGCTAATATGGCAATTCGTTTCAACAGTTTTGCGTTCTCCAAGGAAAAAGAGCGGTTCATACCAATGCTTCCGGCAATCCTCCACCCAAACGCCAGTGCAACATAGCAAGGGATTCCCGTAACCCCGATTAGAATCATCCATGGAAGATAACAATACGCGAATTCCGGATACTCCGCAGCCAACATTTGTCCACAGGATGGGATAACACACACATAGACAAACAATCCGCTTAAACCGACAACTATGATAATCCATTTCAACCACTTTGACAGTGATGACTGATTCATAAGCAAGACCTTCTTTCTATTCATCATTATAGCCATTATAGCATTACGCTGTTCGTATGTCAACTATTATTTGTCGTAATACGATAATTATTAGTTGTTATTCAGCGCATGTAAAATCATCTGAAGATACTGAAAGTCATTTAACGAACATGGAGGTGATCTCATTGCAAGCATTCTAAATTATCACCATAATCACCGCCGGATCAATCATGTTCTGCGTGATCGGCTTTTATTTCTTCTCGCTCATTATCACCACATAATTGCCGTCAGAAAGTCTTGAAATAAAGGCTTTTTAACGGCAATTTTATTACCAGTAATTAACTTATCCATTCCACCCGTTTCAGCGAAGCCCACGTTTTTTCAGCTTCGGAAATTATAGCTTTTTTGTCCTTTTCACATACCGAGCCAAACAACTCGACGGAAAGCCTGCCATTTTTATTTTTCCATTTGCCTACGACATTCCCGTGAAGCAGCACGGCAGGCATGACAATGCCGGCAAGATTGAATATTCCTCTTATGTACTCCTGCGGCAGGTAAAGGCTCTCGGCTTTTTGATAACCGAGCATCAGCTGATCAAATCCTGCCAGCAGAATACAATCGGGTATATCTTTATCGTATGACTTACCGTTTTCAATATAATAATAGGTTTTGCCACCGCACTCCACAGATCTCACCGGAAGTTTATCAAGCAAATCGATCACCTGTGCTTTTGTCGAGTGAAAAAAATACATAGCGTCTTTCACCGTAGCCGGAGCGAAATCAGCAAAATACCGCCGAGCCATTTCAAGCTTTGCTTCGTCCTCCTGTATCGGTTTGAACGGCAAACAGAGTTTAAAAGCTTTCTTCTCCTGCACAACATGGCACATGAACCCGCGCTCGCACAGATCGCGTATTCCGCCACCCCATTGATCGAACATGCTGTCC
This sequence comes from Oscillospiraceae bacterium, assembly GCA_034925865.1. Taxonomy (NCBI): domain Bacteria; kingdom Bacillati; phylum Bacillota; class Clostridia; order Eubacteriales; family Oscillospiraceae; species Oscillospiraceae bacterium. The sequence goes on from JAYFRN010000003.1 coordinate 55,125, forward strand.
TCTTCAACCTGTGTCATACCCGCTATACGGCAGATTTCTTTCAATTCTTCGCGTGAACGAGAAGTGTTTATAAGTGAGTCAAGAATAATATTCGAAAAATATTTCTGTCTTTCAGGTGTAAGTGTCCACTGCTGGGTTATATGGTGAACATAGCCGTGCCATTCGTCAAGAAGATAGCTTTTTCCGTTGTCACAATGCTTGAACAGCGGTAAATCATCCTCGGCAAAAACATGTACCGTACCGCGCACTGTCCAATTTTTCACAAGTCCGTCAGATAAGGTATCCGGCGAATAGTCAAGACAGCGTATCCTCATCGAATGCATCGCATTCGCCATGAACTGCGCCTGAAAGCCGAGCAGATCACGCGCGACCGTCAATCTGTCCGTAGGAATTATCAAATATTGATTTGTAAGTTGCCGAAGCTTTATTTCATCGGTGGTCATTTTACACCTCGATCACTTCTTTATAACTAAAATTCGTCTCTGTGCTTTTCGAAAAAATCATGATACATCCGCACATTTTCAAGCTCCGTCCATTGCCTGGTACGCACCGGGACCGAATCCAGATCGTATATTCTCGCTTCTTTGACAGAAAGCAGAAACGGCGAATGCGTAGATATAAAAAACTGACAGCCAAAAAAGCGCGCCGAATCCTCGATGAATTTGATAAGCTCAATCTGAAGCTTTACGGACAGACTGTTTTCAGGCTCGTCGAGAAAATATAATGCGTTTTCTTTGATCTCCTGCGTGAAATAGGCAAAGGCGCTCTCGCCGTTTGACTTACCGTTGATATTCTCAGGCAGACGGCGGCTTACATAAGCGGATTTCGTCTTATGCTTTGCTTCATTTATACGCTTCAGCTCTTCATAATCCGCAAGTGATTTCAGATGGTAATGCAGCGGCTTATTTGTTTCCGTATATTCGTCAAATAATTTCTCACGCCTGTCATCGACGCCTTCATTTAGTGCGCGTATATTTAAAAGGTAATCGAAAACATTGTCGCTTGTTATTATTTTACTGCCGCGCGGCGGTTTTTTTCCGAAAACAAGTTCGTAATCACAGAAATTCAGATAATCTTCAAAAAAAGGCGTGTTGTTAAACGGAGCGCTGCGTTCAAGACCGAGTTTTTGAGCCACTATGTTCATCAACGTCGATTTGCCTGAGCCGTTTCCTCCGTATAAAATTGTGATCTGCGAAAAATCGAGCTTCCGCAGACGCTTCTGCGGAAATATTTTAAATGGGTATACGTTGTCCGAATAGCATTGCATTGTCATTTTATGATTGAAAGACAAAATAAAACCGACTTCCGCATCATCGGATGCAAGCGTAAATGATTCGATATATTTCATTATAAATAATTACCTCTTTGAGAATGAAAAGGCAATGGGCTTTTCTTTCTTATAAAACAATATTATTTAAATTCCGTTTAATAATAACCGTGTAATAACGGACTTATACCTTCCTTGCTTTTATAATAAACGATAACGGTAACTTTTTCGCTTTCCATTCGGAATAATATGTTGATGAAAATTCGCAGTCACGGCTTAATGTTTCTTTATCAGTTTCTTCGACAAGCTGTTCCACCATAAGACCTGCTTTTGAAAGTGCACTTATGTAATCAGATAGACGTCTGTTATATAGTGTGAGTGAATAACCGCTTTCTTTGTCGTGATTGAAATTGCTGCGATTAGCAGACTTTCCAATGTCCTTTTTAAAAGTAAAGGGTTCTTTTTCATAATATCTGCCCGAAAAGACAAGCTGTTCATCCACCGCATCTATACAGTGCATAAAGGGATGATCCCATGAAAAAATGAAAATTCCGTCTTTTTTTAAGTATGAGGATATCAAATTAAAAGTCATATGAATATCGACCGTCCAACCAATGGCATAGATAGAGTAAACAACGTCAAAATAGTTTTGCGGCAGTCCGGGATTTTGCTCCATCGGCGAATTGTAAAGCCGAGGTGTGTATCCGTTTTCCGCAAGAAATCCGGTTGCGTTTTCTATTTGCTTTGTAGATAAATCAAGTCCCCATAATTCGGCTACACCGTGATCACCGCACCATTTGAGAGAATGACCGCTGCCGCAACCGATATCCAGCACTTTTTTACCTTGTAATTTTGGAAAAAGATGCAATTCATTCTCCGTGGGACATAAACAACCGTAAGTTGGCAATGCTGTAACACCGAAAAAAGAATCTGCTATTGCATCCCAGCTTGATTTGTTTTGTTTTAAAATACCATTCATTATTGTTTTCCTCCGGAAGCAGCTAATTTACCATCAAGCCAAATCGGCATTCCAAGCGCTTTTATTTCCGCGATTTTTTCTTTCTGATTTTGTACGGGTAAATTTTCAAGGCGGATATTAAAAACAAACGAAATACCGTGTTGGCCCTGTTTAGGCCTTACATACATATAAAAACCGTTATCCACCATTTCTATGTGTTCGGCATTGCCGAATAAACTGATATAAAAATTTGCTCCGTCATCTATATATCTGATAATTTGTTGTTTATCCATTTTCAGCTCTCCTTACTCATATCGAAATATAGTCTGCCATCTTTGTCGTTCACATAAGGCATTCGCTTTCTTATATATGCATATTCGGGGTATTGGGATAATGTGTTGCGGAGTATGCACAGTAAAACCGGGTGAATGGTTTTATCGTGTTCACTGTTCATCACGCAGCTTTTGTTTGTCAGCCAGTTGAGTATTTCAGATTTATATTTTTCAATTTCAGGTTTGGCGATTTCAAACGGCAGCTCGGACAGGCAGAGCCAATAATACCATAAAGCTCCGCTGTTGCATTTTTTCTTATCCTTGATTTGCGGAGTTATTTTAACTATTAATTTTTTTATCCATTCAATATTATCAGGAGCTGTTGTTGCAGAAATCGTAGTACAGGTAACGCAGTGTGATAACACTCGCCTTGCACACAATAGTTACTGTAACAGGTTGTTTTTAATCTTTCAATACTTCGGTTTACCATATTATTTACATCATCATCATATGGTGCAAACAACCATAACAACCGTATTATTTCAAGCTCATATGCGTTTGCGGATAGAATATGTGTTTTCGGTGACATCGGTATTACCGTTTGATATTTCTTTCCGTCATTATACGGTGGTATAAAATAAATCGGATACATATGACCGCCGCCGTCTTTATCGCAATTATTTGAGTATTTTACACCATTATAAAAGCTCTGCTTCATCTGCTCGTTACTCTGCGCCGCTATGAGCTGACGAACAATATTCTGTTTTTGCGGCTCTGTAAGCTCACCGCCCTTGATAAGAAAGTGATTTGTTTTAATCATCAATTCATATGCGGTCATGGCTAAACTCCTGTCTTAATCATCATATTAAATTTCATTATCAATCTCATGGGAGCTGATCATCGACTGTTATTGAATTATCATTAGTCAGCGCATAAACTCTATACCTGCCTTCAGCTTCCAACTGCTGTAAATGTTCTTTTCTGCTGTCAGAGTAATGGCAGATTAAAATGCCGTCAAACAGTCCAAGACCATTAAAATCAATTATTCCGGGTGTGTTATTGTCATATCGCATGACATGTATAATGTTTTTTGATGCTATATGAGCGCCGGCGCTCCCGCCGATATATACAGCACCATTCCTGACATATTTTATTATTTCCTGATCAAAGCCACACTTTTTTATTCTGTCGAAAGTGGCAAAAGTATTTCCGCCGCTTATATATATTGCGTCTATATCCAGATCAATAAATTTTCATGAATCATAATAGTTGAAAACATATATATTTTCACGGGTGAACCCAAACTCCGCAAGACGCAGATAATATTTTTCACTTTCAATTGCCTCACGTGTAGCTTTTTCATTTGGAAAATACAATACTCTGCAATTTTGTATATTCATTCCTAAATTATCTATAATACACTGATTTGAATAAGCATTTCCGAAGTCACACGATGAAAGGATCAATTTCATGACTTTATTCCTGTCTTTATCGTCATATTAAATATAAATATTAATTTTCCGGGAACGATTCTTCTCGAAACCATCTTAAAAGTTTCACTGCTCAAAAACCTTAGCTCATAATGCAGCCCAAGTGACTATATTACTCTCTTTATTGACTGTTCCGACATATACCTCATTATCTTCCGGATTACTAAGCCAATGTAATACTATTTGTGTTACTACCAAGGACATAGCTTTTTTTGTGATATCTGCAATATCGACCCAATGCAGCGTTCCTTCATTACAGGACGGTAAAACATACTCATTTATCATATCACCGAAATAACAATACCCAATTTGAATTTCATTGTTAATAATCTGATATGTTATATACTTCAGCCGAAGATTTTTAATCATATGATTTGTGATGCCTGTTTCTTCAAATAATTCACGATAACAGGTTGCTTCAGGATCGTTGAGCTCCTGCGGTTTCATATGACCGCCAATACACGACCAGACATTCGGAGCAAGCTTTTTATCTTTATTACGGTGAATCAGTAACGTTTTCCCGTCTTTTATCAAGAACACACCTGCCATAACCCGTGTTTTCATTTATATTACCATATCTTTCATCAAAATTTAATTTATGCCGTTTCAAGCTTGTCGGGATTATATTTTATCATTATTTTCGACTTATTTAATTGCCGTTTTAATAATTATCTCATCTTCTGTTTTACATTGATCATAATCGCCCACAAGCTGACCGTCATAGTGATAGACGATGCCGTCAGCTTTATTTCTCATCAGGCACCGAACGAGCTCATCCTCTCCGTATTCCCTGGCAAAGCGCGCAAAAGCACGGATTCTAAGCTTGTCGAGCATCGTTCCGCCGCATGGAAAATCCGCACATTCCCAGCATCCGTTTATCTCTTTATCACGGCAGCAGTTATAATTCTTGCACCAGCCGTGAATATCGCAGCCCCCCGATTGGCAGCCGACACAGGTTTTATTTTCAGAGCATACACAGCATGCAAGCCCGCAATAAGCGATACCTTTATGCTTGTATATGTAATATCCAAGACCCGGACGAAATTCATCGGTCGGTGTAAAACCGTAAAAGGCAAAAACTTCCGCACGCTCCGGAGTATGTCCGGCTTTAACAAGGATGACATTTGTCTCAAAATCATACGGAAAATTACCGGCAGCAAGCGCGGTAAGCTCTGATATGTTCCCTGCTGTTTCGTATGCAGACGCAATGTCGATTCTCAGTACTCCCGCGTTTCCGACGATGGGAAAGTGACTGTTAAACATCTCGACCGTTCCGACAACTTTCCCGTTCAGTCTATCGACAATGGAAAACCGGACAAATGCGCCTCTTGCGTATTCGTCAAGCCAGAAGCAAATACATGCTTGCATTTCGTTTGCCGTTGTATAATAAAAATCGTTCGTACATGAATCGGCGTTCATTCGTGCAACCGCCGCTTTATCTGAATAACATTCAAGCAGATCCTCAGCATCTTCGATCTTTACAAGACGCAGTATAAAATGTCCGGTTTCATATGTGGGGCAATTCTGATATATGTTCATAACAGTTTCTCCTTGGCTTCATAAAGATATAATCCGACATCCTCAGGACAATGTGCGTCGGATGCAGTAACAATTTTCACGCCATGCCATTTCATGGCGTTAAGCATATCCGAGTTCATGCCGATTTCCGCATTTACTCTGCGTTTGATTCCACTACTCTGTTCTGCATACATATTGTTTACAGCAAGAGCTTTACCAAGCTCTTCGTAATAAGGTAAAAGCGAGAACGACGGCTTGTGGCCAAACAGCTTTATGCAATCGGGATGTGCTATCCCATTATAGATACCGCTTTTTGCAAGGTCAACCGAAATTTCAAAATACCTGCGGTAAAGCCGGTCGACATCCATGCCATTCCAGTGTTCCGCTTTATGGTCGAAAGCAAAATTATCAATAAAATGAACACTGCCGACAAGAAAATTCAAACCTTTTTTATATGTGTTTTCTCTTACTAACTCCTCATACTCTTTGAAATAACACACCTCAAGCCCGAATCGGATTTTTACAGGATAGCTTTCATGCCTTATGTTTTCTATAAGCTTTAGATAATCTTCAAGACATAAAACACCTGCTTTTCTTGTAAACCACTTCTCGATATAGTCTGAATAGGCACAAACCTCGCTATACATCGGTACAAATTCGCAAAAACGGTAGCAATGCTCAAGCAGCCATATTTCATCAATATTGCGTGTTTGCGCGATTTTAACAAACTCATTTATCCAAGAAGCTGTATATGGACCTCTTTCAATATGAATATGTGCGTCGATCATTTCCGTCACCTTAAATCCTTAAATACTTTTATCGCCACGCCCTGTATACGGAAGCTGTTCAACAAATTCCCTTTTATTATTATATCCTCATACTCCATGTTCTCAGGATGGAGAATAATGCGGTTCTTCTCCGGATAATATCTTTTAAGCGTCGTCTTTTCTCCGTCAATAAGCGCGGCGACGATCTGCCCGGAGTCGGCGCATGCCTGACAGCGGATCAGCACAAGATCTCCGTCGTCTATCCCGGCGGCGATCATTGAGTCGCCATGCGCGCGGAGAAGGTAAAACGACCCTTTTCCGGTAAGCTCAACCGGAAGACGGATATATTCCGTCTCATCTTCTCCCGGCTCGTTCGGAGCTCCGCACGGGATACTTCCGACAATGCCGACGCGGTTTGAGGCATCGGCCTGAAGCTCACGTGTAAAATCTGTAACAATATACCGATGCCCGTCATATTCGATTTCGCCTTGCTCACGCATGTCGATCAAATACCGCTGTACCGTCGGGCGTGAAATGCCCGTGCCATCGGATATCTCTCTCGTCGACGGCGATCTTCCGCAGCCGGAATAATATCTGTTGACAAAATCAATAATCATGGCATAATTTTCTTTATTTTTATATCTCATAAATACCTCTTATAAGGCAATGAGCCGTTTGGCTCACATAGATAATATCAAATTCAGATCAATTTGTCAATAAATTACGTAATTATTTTTGAAAGAAATAATAATCCGCATGAATTTAATAAATATTTGATCATTTTACGCCAATATGATATCATTAAAATCAAATTATAGCTTCTTTTATCATTGCGCCGTCAATAGATTCTGCCCGACTGTGGATTTCCGGCTCTGATTAACCTGCATTTAAATAATTACCGTTTAAAGAAAAAAAGGTTTTGGTATATAGGCTTTTCTCTCTTCTTAAACAAGGCTTATTTAAATGCTATTAAATAAAAGTAGGTAAAAATCCGGTTTTTCCCGCTTGCACTTTTAACAAAATGTGATATAATATAAGTATTGTAATAGAAGACAGTTCGAAAACCATCCTGTCTATAAACAAAACTAGGTAAATTTTGTTTTTGGTCACGATCTGTACTTTTTATGTTTAAAAGGAGATTTTGTATGAACCTGAAACAAAACGAGAAGAAACCAAATTTAATTTTTACAGTAAGAATGCTTGTGGCCTCCGGACTTGTCATCGCGGCCTATATCGCCGTGATGTATCTGACACAGAGCTTTTCATTCGGTCAATACCAGATGCGTATCGCGACAGGCCTTTATGCACTGGCTGCCATTCACCCCTTCCTTGTCCTGCCCCTCGGGTTGGCAAATTTGTTAAGCAACGCATTGTTCGGCGGGCTCGGATTTTTAGACATGATCGGGGGCTTTGCCGCCGGCGTCCTGACTTCGCTCGGCTGCCTTTATCTGCGTAAAATAAGCGTATGGCTTGTCGGAATTCCGGTATTGATTATTCCGACGCTGCTTGTGCCTATCTGGCTGTCGGTTTTACTTACTATACCGTATATGGCGCTCGTGATAAGTGTTGGAATCGGACAAATTGCGCCCGCGATACTGGCCGTTTTTCTTGTAAGATACCTTGAAAAGCCACTGAAAAAGCTTCAGGATGGGACAGGCTTTGTACCTTCACGGTAAGCAACTATCAACGTCACAGAACATTGCGGCAAAACTGAAAGGCATGGTTAAATAATGGACAGGAAAGACGAGGGTCTTACGCATCTAGGCAACAAAAACAACGTATACTCATTCGAATACAATCCAAAGCTGTTGGAACGGTTTGAAAACAAGCATAAGGATAACGATTATTTCGTAAAGTTAAACTGCCCCGAATTCACGAGCCTATGCCCAATAACAGGGCAGCCGGATTTTGCGACGATTTATATTTCATATGTGCCTGATATATATCTTGTCGAAAGCAAATCGCTCAAGCTATATTTGTTCAGCTTCAGGAATCACGGAGATTTTCATGAGGACTGCGTAAATATAATTATGAAGGATCTCATCCGGCTGATGGCGCCAAAATATATCGAGGTCTGGGGCAGGTTCATGCCTCGCGGCGGCATATCCATAGATCCGTTCTGTAATTACGGAAAGCCTGACACGGAGTGGTTCGAAGCTGCCAAAAAAAGGCTTCAGACGCATGACATCAACCCGGAAAAGGTTGATAACAGGTAATAACTCAACCGTCCCTAATCAAAAAGGTTTAGGGATGGTTTTTACTTTGGTATATTTATAAGGCAGGAGACAGCGTTATGTATATAAAAACCCGTTATATGGCACGGGATGACTGGAGTCGTATCGAAGAAAGACGCTCTGCATACATGGAAGCAGAGTTTTTCGGTATAAAAGGATTTGCGGGGCTTTTATGTCTTGATAAAGTAAAAGCGCCGCTTGTTAAAGGAGTCCCCGGCGTTGATGTGAAGATCGTTGATAATGGTTTCCGCTGGCTTCAATTCGCTCCGAAGGGTGAACATTGGTGGCTTACCGTTATGGCGGATGAACGCGGAAAGATCGTTCAATATTATTTCGATATAACAAAAGAAAACGTCCTATGCGAAGAAAGCTCATATTTTTACGATCTGTTTCTTGATGTCGTTGCCCTTCCCGACGGAACGGTAGTATTGCTCGACAAGGACGAGCTTGACGCGGCGTTATCCGAGAATATTATTACAGAAAATGAATATAAACTTGCCATTAATACTGCCGATATACTGATTCGAAAAATCCCGGAAAACATCGGTCACCTTGAACAGTTTTGTTATAAGCTGTTTGACGAAATGAGCATATTATTATAAAATTATTTTATAATTTTTATTTATGTCTTGATAAGTATAACCTATTAAATTTATAAATTTTATTTTTATTTACCGATTGACAAATATCTTTTATTATAATATAATAATTATGTCGCATATTTTTGCGAAACATTTTAAGCCATAGGAGGCGATGTATATGAAAAAATTAAATTTTTCGGATGTATATTCGCCTTTAGCACTGCTGTTACTTATCATCAGTTGATAAGATGGCGTTTATAGCTTAATTGCGATTTGTTTATAAAAAACAGAAGCACATCCGAATTCCGGGTGTGCTTTTTCATTTGCGCATCCGGTAAAGTAAACGGGTGCGCTTTATATTTTATGTAAACCGATTCCGAAAACACAATTCGAAACAGAAACAACAAAGGAGTGATGCCCTTGAAAAGACTTAAAAACATACTTCTCGGTCTTGAGCCGAATACGCAGACTTACTCGGAAATGTATGAAGGTGAAATGAGAATTGTCCCGCCGAATTCGCCTTCATACATAGATAACGACAGTAAATATTACCGCGAAAATATCGGATTTGAATTCAGCCGGTCACACAAGCTCGCGCAGGACAAGCCTACAGTTACAATTATAATCCCCGCTGATCTATTATTTATTGAGAAAGAGGATTTGCCTATGAAAAGACTTAAATATTACCTTTTGCAGATGGAAAACAGTACAGCGACTTATAAAGAAATATACGAAGGGAAAACAGAAGTTCATTTCCCGCTTAAATCAAATGGAGATGAGCTTGATCCGGAAATTCAATATGACGCAAATTATTGGCATGATCAAATATCCTTTAATATCGATGCCACTCACAAGCTTGCTCAGGACAAGCCCACGCTGACATATCACATACCGACAGAAAAGCTTGGCGCAACCGCCTATACAACGGCAGCCGCAGATTATTGTCTCCGCGCATTAAGACCGTATATCGACGAGCTGAACGCTGAGCTTTATAACCGGAGCCGCCCGGATAAGGAAAACGGGAAATATTATCTTTACAATCCCGGCGGCGAAGTTTTAACGCGCAATTTGGCATATTTCGCGCTCTGCTCTCAGAAGGATTATGTAAACGGCAGCGGAAATACTGTTTATCTGTTGGACGACGGCGTACCGCGTCCGCCGAAAATGTGTCTGTGCATACGTATTCAGGTACAGCTTCCGTATAAAAAAATCCGGAAAGCAATGCAGATGCTCTGCCGCGATCTGCCCGACGCGGTGGATATGTTCGTAACTCAGTTTGATTGTGAGTATCTTAACGACATTCTTACACTTGCCGAAAAGCAGGCGGCGATACGCGCATGGCTCAGAACAAGCGAATACAGCGCATTTATTGCAAACGGCAGTGTTCTTCCGCGCGATAAAGGCACCGAGCTGCCGATGAAAAATGCGATACCATTCAAATCGACGACCGGGGATGAAATCGAAGTCTGCGGCGTTCGCGGTATGGGCATCCGACGCGGCGTGATGGTAATCACCGGCGGCGGATATTCCGGCAAATCCACGTTGCTCGATGCGATATCGGCGGGGATATATAACCACATTTCCGGCGACGGAAGAGAGCTGTGTATAACCGACGACAGCGCCGTGACGATCTCCGCCGAGGACGGACGAAGCGTAAAGAATGTCAATATCTCGCCTTTTATCAAATGGATTCCCGGAGGAGACACGCGGAATTTTTCCACCGAACACGCCTCCGGTTCGACTTCTCAGGCGGCAAATATAATGGAAGCGGTCAATGCCGGCGCGAAGCTTTTGCTTATTGATGAAGACAAAAGCGCTACTAATTTTATGATACGCGACAGAATGATGAAGGAGCTTATTGAACGCGAGCCGATTACGCCGTTTACCGACCGTGTAAACGAATTATACCGGGAAAACGGCGTTTCTACTATTCTCGTCATAGGCGGCAGCGGTGAATACCTTTCGGTTTCTGATAAAATCTATATGATGGAGGATTTTTTAATACACGATGTTACGGAACAATCAAAGATGATCTGCAATAAATACGGCGTTGCCGCCGGTCTTCCCACGTCGGTAAATTGGTCATATCTGCGCACGCTTCTTTCCGACGGATTTTCATCATATCCCGAAGGCTGCGGTACGGAAAGACTTGAGGTTTCGGACATGGGATTTATTTTAATCGGCGATGAACGGATCGATATCCGTATGCTTCATAATATCGTCACTCCGGCACAGCTGAACGCGGTCGGATTTATACTCCGTCAGCTCGAACTGACAAACAGAGATTATAAAATCAATATAGATGAACGGATGGATCAGATGTATGAACAAATTGAAAAAGAAGGACTTGACTGCGTGTTTTCATCCTTCTTTACAACCTGCGAGCGGTTTCTCGATTTACCGAGAAAATGCGAGCTTTTGGCGGTAATAAACAGGATGAGGGGGGTTAAATTTGTGATTGAGGGAAAATAATCATGAGGGACTTTGCTTGATATAAATGCACCACCATTTACAATTAGTGGTACATTTACTCTAATTATTTCATAAATAGTCTAGTTTAGTGTATCATTCATATTTAATATATTAATCGACCTTCAATCCATGCTCTCCGTGTGGAGAGCGACTATCATATTTCATTAATATGCTTATCCCTTTTAACACAGCAAGTGTAAGGGGCTTTGACGAGATGGATGCGGACAACAAGTTTTCGAAAAAGCCAAAATAGATGCGCCAACGGTTGAAGCGATACGTAAATTCATCGAGATACGATTGAATATACTTTCCGCCCAGTCCATGGAAAGTACCATCAATGAATAGTTTTGCGTTACCAACTATCGTATGCAGCCATTTCAACATGTCTTTGTCTGCATTGAA